>JAVVZN010000387.1:0-1857 GCA_036650555.1 Rikenellaceae bacterium | reverse complement strand
TCCTTTCTTTAATTTGAAAGCTGCTGCACCATTAATTATCACCCCTATAATCGCTAGCCATAACATGCCTTCGGCATTGACAACTTGTGGGTTGGCAATGCGTTTTATCGCTTCAATTACCACAAATATCGAACTGATGGTCAGAACTCCCGACAAAAAAACAGACCCTAGCAGAGAGAAACGTTTATATCCGTAGGAGTAGAATTTATCTCTCCTTTTTTGTGATTTTTTCTGTAAGCCCCATGCAATTGCCAGCGATAAGCAATCGCCAAAATCATGTAGTGCATCTGATAGAATGGCTATACTGTTTGTCAATATGCCACCTACTAATTCTATAACCACAAAAAAAGCGTTGAGCCAAAATGCTACGCCAATGTTTTTAGTGGCATTATTCTGCGGTGTGTGTTGATGATTGTGCGACATGCGGTAAGTTTTTACAAAATACAGTAAATTAAAACAGCTTCTAAGATAAAAAAGCACTTACAAATTAATGTAAGTGCTTTGAAGCTCCTCGTTTAGGACTTGAACCTAAGACCCCCTGATTAACAGTCAGGTGCTCTAACCAACTGAGCTAACGAGGAATTTTGTGTATTAAAAATAGGCTTTTGTGATGCCGTATTTTCTATTACGCTTGCAAAGATATAGACTTTTTTCTATTTGCCAAAATTTTTTTAGATTTTTTTAGATTTTTATCTCTAACCTTTTAGTTATCAATATTAAACAAAATCATTTTTTTATTTTTATATGAAATTTATATTAGTAATCATTAGTTTGTGAAAAAATAACTATATTTGTGTAATTATATTTTTGATAATTAGTCATTGAATTTTATACGGTTTATGAAAGTAGCTATTGTTGGCGCTAGTGGCGCAGTTGGTCAGGAGTTTCTGAGAGTGCTTGAACAGCAGAAGTTCCCTTTGAGTGAATTGGTGTTGTTTGGTTCGGCACGTAGTGCTGGATCTGTTTATGAATTTGCAGGTAAAAAATTGGTTGTTAAGCTATTGCAGCACAACGACGACTTTAAAGATATTGATATTGCTTTTACATCTGCGGGTGCATCTATCTCTAAAGAGTACGCCGAAACCATTACAAAACATGGTACTATAATGATTGATAATTCGAGTGCGTTTCGTATGGATAGCGATGTGCCTTTGGTTGTGCCTGAGGTTAATGCTGCCGATGCTTTAAATGCACCACGTAGAATTATTGCAAATCCAAATTGCACCACAATCCAAATGGTGGTGGCTCTTAATGCTATTGAGGGTTTATCGCATATCAAACGTGTGCATGTATCAACATATCAAGCTGCTAGCGGTGCAGGTGCATCGGCAATGGCTGAGCTTGTTAAGCAATATACTCAAATAGCAAATGGCGAGGAGCCTACGGTTGAGAAATTTGCTTATCAATTGGCTTATAATGTGATACCTCAAGTTGATGTGTTTACAGACAACGGCTACACCAAAGAGGAGATGAAAATGTATAACGAAACGCAAAAAATAATGCACTCCGATTTGCAGGTAAGTGCAATGTGTGTGCGTGTGGCTGTTATGCGTGCTCATAGTGAGTCGATTTGGGTAGAAACTGAAAAGCCTATATCTGTGAGTGAGGCTCGATTGGCTTTTGAGAAGGCAGATGGAGTTGTGGTGATGGATAATCCAGAGAAGAAAGAGTATCCTATGCCTCTTTTCTTGTCGGGCAAAAATCCTGTTTATGTGGGTAGAATACGAAAAGATATTTCTAATCCAAACGGTTTGACATTTTGGAGTGTGAGCGACCAAATAAAAAAAGGTGCTGCTTTGAATGCCGTTCAGATTGCTCAATATCTTGTAAGTAAAAGATAAGAAGTTGTTTTAGAAG
>JAVVZN010000386.1:0-1867 GCA_036650555.1 Rikenellaceae bacterium | reverse complement strand
TGCCCTCCAACACCAATGTGAAATCTATCTGTTGTTGTTTTGTGGGTTTGGATAGATGGATTGTTCTTGTTATATCGGTGGTTCCACAAGCATATTGCCCCCCAGAGTCCATCAGCAGAAATCCATCAGCAGTTATTGTCTGTGAGCTCTCTTTGGTTACATTGTAGTGCGCCAAAGCTCCGTTTTGTTTATATCCTACTATTGATCCAAAACTTAATCCTTTATATAATGGGCTTTGACTTCTGAACTCACGCAACATCTGCGACACCTCCATTTCACTACTATAACCATCACTTTGCAACTTTTCTTCCAGCCAAATATTGAATTTGACAAGAGCCACACCATCTTCGATCATAGCACGTTTGAACCCTTCTATCTCACATTTGTTCTTCAACGCCTTCATCTGTGCAACCTTAGGGGCACCTATCTCACGTTTCACTATTAATGAATTTTGCGATGCCAACAGATATATATGGTAATTTATTCTATCGCTGTTTAAAATTAATATCTTATTTTTTAGTCCAGCAATGTAATTATCAAAATCGTTGTATTCTCTTATCTCAATGTTCTGAGCTTTAAGTTTGTTTTCAATATTTGGCTCAACTTTCGTTTTATCTATAAATAATATTTGTTTATCTAATTCAACTGCCGCATAAGCAATGGCAACAGGATTGTAATCGACATCTGCTCCTCGAATATTCATAAGCCACGCCACCTCATCTAGTGCCGAAACCAAATAAACCTCATTCTCTTTAAGCTCCAACTCATTGCGGAGCCTCGATATTTTAGCCGTAGTATTTTCTCCAGTAATTGCGGCATCCAACACTATAATCTTCTGATTAGGCAGTTTAGGTCGATCATTCCAAATATTTAGAAATGGATCATCAATAGGTGTAATATCAAAATCATACAACTCACTCTGTAATTTCTCTGTTTCTGCAATAGAAAAAAGTTTGGAATCAATAGCCACTTTGCCTCCTTCGCTTAGAGTTTTGCTAAGCCATTGCGATGGAGTTGGTGTGGTGTCTATTCCCATGCGCATTAATTCAATGCCACTTCCTTTCAGTTGCTGCTCTGCTTGCAAGAAATAACGTGAGTCTGTCCATAATGCCGATCCAAATAATGTAATTACCATGGTTCCTGCACTACCATTGAACCCGCTGATAAATTCGCGACACTTATAATAATCTGCAACATATTCACTGAAATGATGATCATTTGATGGAACAATAATAGCATCTATCTTATTATTGTTCATATGTGTTAATAGTAATTCAATTCGTGCTTTTATTTTCATAATTTTGGGATTAAATATTTTCTGTTAGTAGCTGTTATAATTTGTTACCAAAGTTATTTGAGAGTTATTTTTGTCTCAGTTTTTATTTTATAAATCCGATTTTAGCGAACTAAATAAGAATTTATAGAGTGAAAATAGGGATAAAAAGAGCCGATAAGATTAATTTATTGAAATAGTTTCTTAGACACCAATAATCTTTTATCTAATCTAATGATTGCATTGCAACTTGCGCTATGTCGAAAAGTTGTTTGTTTTGATGAGGATTAAGTTCGTAGAAAAAATAATTTATAGGGTCTATTCTTATTCCATCATGTGAAATAGAGTAGTGTAAATGTGGTAAAAACGATAAGCCACTATTTCCACTATATGCTATTATGTCGCCTCGTCGCACGCGCTGTCCTTTTTTTACAAGAGATTTGTTTAGGTGTGAATATGTTGTGAGATAATTATCTCCGTGTTTAATGTCTATTGTGGTGCCTTCGCCTGTGGCTCCTTGACCCGCGCTGCTCACTACACCGTCAGCTGTGGCATATACCCTTGTGTCTTCAGGAACGGCAAAATCAACACCTT
>JAVVZN010000385.1:0-1868 GCA_036650555.1 Rikenellaceae bacterium | reverse complement strand
TGCAGATAGCTATTGTCATGCGGAAGAAAAATTAAATCTTTATGAATACGATTGTTTAATAGTCGATATCATGCTGCCAGATGGCAATGGTTTGGATCTTATACGCAAAGTGAAAGAGCACTCTAATATGGGTGTTATTGTAATTTCTGCACTCGGTGCTATTGCTAATAAAATAGAGGCCTTGAACATTGGTGCCGACGACTACCTCACCAAGCCGTTTAGTTTTGCCGAACTTAACGCTCGTGTGCATTCGGTGATTCGTCGTCGTTGTTTTGCCGGTCACAACAAATATATCTTCAATGAGATTACTGTTCATGCCGATGCTCGGCGAATATTTGTTGGCGACACCGAAATTATTCTCACTCGTAAAGAGTACGACATGTTGATCTATTTTCTCACTAATCGTGAACGTGTCATCACAAAAGAGTGCATTGTTGAACATCTGTGGGGCGACACTATGGGTCTATCGGCTGATTCTTTCGATTTCATCTACACCCACATACGTAATTTACGCAAAAAAATGTTGGATGGTGGTGCTCACGACTACATCAAAACTGTTTATGCGGTTGGTTATAAATTCACCTCTTTAGATTAATGAAGCTAGCCTACAAATATCGCCGTCACTCTATCTTCACCCTTATTGTGGTGGTATTACTGGGTTGCGTGTCGCAATTTTATATCTATCGCTACGCCATACACCGCACCACCGATGATGTTTTGTGTGAATACCGAATAGATATCGAAGAGTTTGTTGAGCAGACGGGCTCACTCTTGCCTTTTACGGGGATAGAGTGGCAACATAGCTACCTACGTACTGCCGTTGTTCCTATTTCCAACGATAAGATCAAAGTTAGCGAGATGATCTACGACTCACTAATCTATAATCGACATGAAGATCAATTTATCGTTTACCGTGTGTTGAATTTTCCTATCAAGTCTGAATCAAAAAATTATATTGTAACGCTTGTATTGCCAACACTAGAGCATGACGATATGGTGACAGCCGTTGTTATCTCCTCCTCAGTGTTGTTGTTGCTTTTTTTCATGACCCTATTTCTTTCGCGGCGTTATATTGATCGTTTGACGCGTCCGCTCTACAAACTTCTTGATAGCATGCGTAGTTACGATGCCAGAAAGCACAATCGAGTGGAGTTGGCAATCTCCGATATTGATGAATTTAATGAGTTGAACGATGTGTTGTATTCTATGATGATGAAGATAGAAAACGACTATAAGTCGCTCAAAGAGATGGCTGAGAACACCTCGCATGAGTTGCAGACACCACTCACTATTCTACGTATGAAACTAGAGCAGTTGCAGCAGTCTTGCGTAGAAAGTGAGGAGAATATGCAAGCCATAGTTGCCATGCAGAATGTCTTACATCGTATGGCAAGATTCAACACCTCTCTTCTTCTTATTACCCGAATTAGCAACGATAGTTTTAATGAGCGAGAGTCTGTCTCTATAAATGAAATGATAGACAACTTTATATCTTTGCACGATGAAATTCTTGAGGCGATGAGTTTGGCCGTAGTCAAGCATACTAGAGGTGTTTTTGTGGTGCAACTACATCGGATGCTTGCTCAAGTATTGATTGATAATGTGTTGTCGAACACGTTGAAATATAGTAAGAAAGGAAGTAGCATTGTCATAGACATTGATGAAAAGTCATTAATAGTAACCAACACATATAGTAATAAAATCCCCAAAGGCGATCTTTTTGTGCGTTACAACCGTTCGCGTGATTATGAAAATTCAACTGGGTTGGGCATGCCAATCATTCGTGAGATCTGTATCAAGAATGGATTGGAAGTGACGGTAGAACACACCGATGCCTTATTTTCACTTACTATCATGCTGCCCGATAG
>JAVVZN010000384.1:0-1875 GCA_036650555.1 Rikenellaceae bacterium | reverse complement strand
CTTATTATATTTTAATTAATTGTTGTCAAATTTTGAGATACTACAAGTGCATGTTTTTTTCTTAAAAAAGTATAACTTTAATTAATATCATCAACTACGCAACGTACACTATAACCCCTTGTCACTGTCACCCCATCTGTGCTGCATTCACTTCTAGTGATATTGCCGGCGATCTGATAAATTATTGGCATGCGCGCCATGAAATCATTAGTGTTAAGCCATACTGATTCAGCTGCCCAGTAGTTGAGCTGGTCGTTCGATGCTAACACTATGTTGCCGTTACAGTTGTCGCGGTAGGTTTTTGCATACATATACATGCGTTTTGTTGCTCCTCGATGTTTGCCATCAACATAATAAATCTGATTCTCGGAGTCGTATGAAAGTTTTGAATATAATGTTCTCAACTCCACATACGTTGGAAGACGGAAGCCTTTAGGACATGGATTGTTGTTGTGTAGAGGAGCTCTCCATAGCGGTATTGCTGCATTTGCAACCGAATAACTTAACCATGATAAAGGAGCACTTGCTTTAAAGATGAAACATTTATTATTAGTGTCGTAAGGTGATGTAAGAATTGCTGATGATAGAGCAGATGTGCGTTTCTGATACCCATCGCTTTTACGACCAAACTGGAATAGATAACCCCAATCGTCGTTTGATGTAAGATTCTCAGGTGTGGTTAGTTTTGGATAGCGTGGCATATTGTATTTAGCTCCCAAATCTCTATCCATCCACATTATCCCATCAATATTGACGACATAATATCCAATATCTTCTGAGTCGGTTACATCGAAACAATCTGGGGGTGGAATGGTGACGTTGATCCAGTCTTTGAGCACTACGCTAATAGTCATTGTTTTATCACCATTATATGTGATGGTAAGCTCAGTGATCTTGTTGGCTGAGATCGGGATGTTATCGGTGATTTGTAGCGTGAGAGCAGCATCGACAGGGGTGATATTTATGTTGCCACCACTGATGCTAGGAAGAAGATATGCAACACCTTGTTTTGTGGTCTTATCAACTTTTATAAGGTTAGGGGCAGCAGTTGTGGTGCTACCTGAATATGTCTTATCGTAGTTACAAATGGTGTAGGTGTTGTTTATTTTAAAGAGTAGATCTTTGGTTATTAAGTTGTTTGGATCTGCTATCTTAATAATCAATTTGCCTACAACTCTTTTTAGGTCAAAATTTAATCGTTTACTCTTTTCTCCTTGCGCCCAATCAACATTCATCATATCGCTTGTGAATATCACAGGAGCGTTGTTGTAGACGTTGCCCGGAATATCACTAGAGGCAAGGCTTTCCATATTAATCAATTTTGCTGTTGTGCCATCTACCATTTGAGGTAGAAGATATGTTTCGGGTGCTGGTAATATATTCTCTTGTGCCACAACCATTATTCCCATCGGTTTACGAGCAAATATAGGTATTTCTTGAACCCAAGAATTTGTGGTAGGATTGTATATAGCTGTACTTATATCAAAATAACCCTCATAAAAATATTTATCAACCCCACTAACATTACGTCGTTCAAAATAGACGAGTTTCATGTTGTTCATAAAACTGATACCAGCATTATTTGGAGTGGTCACCATCAAGGTGGCATTGTCAAAAGGAATGTCGTCCTTAGACGGTGAGTCATTTTTATTACATGCAGAGATGATAGTTGCACTTAGCAACCAGAGTATTATTGAGCGTTTCATCCTATTTCGTTTTAAACACATCGTGCATTGATTTTAGAACTTCTTAGAAGCTATTTTGATTTTTATTTAGAATTGCTGACTGATGTTTTTAACGACCTTACAAATTGCTCAGCTATCACTCTAGCACCTGTTACATTAACATGTATGTTGTCTGCTGCTGCCCAACGAT
>JAVVZN010000383.1:0-1880 GCA_036650555.1 Rikenellaceae bacterium | reverse complement strand
GTTTCTGAACAAGCATTAGAAATGCTCCAGAAACAACTGATATGCCTGGTTTTGTTTTTACATATTGAAGAGCTGGACGAAGAACATCGCCAGTGGCGTTGTTTGCTCCTGCCACCTCACCGTCAGCATCACCATTTTTGATCATCAACACGCCTAGATAAAGCGGATTTTCAATTAATAGGTCTGCTTGTTCTGCGGTAAGACCTTTGCTTTGACGAAGTTTAACCATCAAATCAACGTACTGCTTACGTTTAGGGTTGTTTTTTGGATCAATGATGGTTGCATTGGCAATGTGTGGGAGAACCCATTCAGCTGCTTTTTTCATTATCACCTCTTTCGATCCGATAAGAATTATATTAGCAAGCCCCTCTTCAATGCAGGTGTTGGCTGCGCGTAGTGTTCTCTCCTCTTCCGCTTCGGGAAGTACGATGCTCATCTTTTGCTGACAAGCTTTTTCTTTGATTGATTTTAATAATTCCACAATTATACTATTTTAGATCATTTTTATCGAAACTAGATGTTAATATCTGCTCGATTTTATCTTTGTCGCTCATGTTAGCAATAACTTTTACACAAAAGCTATCGTTGCTTGTAAAAGGATACAAAACATTTATCTCTGCGTTAATAACCTCAGATTCCACTCCATTCGATGCTAGTAAAGTTTGCACCACATTTGCCTGATAAGATGTGTGATAAATACCAACTACATAAAACTCTTGATTATCCATATCATTTTTATAACTAATTAAATTATAACAAAGATAATAAATATTTATTACTTTTGAAATTGTTTAAATTTTATGACATGAAAAATATTCAGCTACTACTATTGTTATGTATTGTATTATTGTGCTTTAAGTGTGCAGAGCCTACGACCGATGTTAGCTCTGACAAAATCAAAGTTGGTGTGTTTGATGGACATGGCGGTGCTCAAACTTGCATTTGGGAAACTATTGCAGCAATAGGTCTAGATTCTGCAATGGAGGTTCGAGTGGTCACATCTGCCGATATTGCAAATAACGTGCTTGATTCAATCAACGCAATTATTATACCAGGAGGAGGTGGATCTCGTCAATACATGAATTTAGGAGAGGCAAATGAAAAACGTATAAAAAAATTTATAGCTGATGGTAATGGTGCTGTTGGCATCTGTGCTGGAGCATATCTATTCTCATCAACACCAGACTACACCTGCTTTGCAATAAATGGTGAGCAGGCAATAGACATTGTGCATGATAACCGCGGTCATGGATTATCAAAATTCACATTGAATGAGGAGGGTAAAAAAATATTTTATGAGTTATCAGATCGCGACACATGTTATGTGATCTACTATGAAGGTCCAGTTTTTGTTAAAAATCAAGCCGACACCATCAAAAATATTGTCTTGGCAACGATGGAAAGCGATGTTCACACTGAGGGTGGTGCACCCGAAGATATGACAAATGGAAAACCATTTTTTATTATGAACAGATATGGCAAAGGAGGGGTGGTGAGTTCAATAGCGCATCCCGAAGCTACTCCAGGCATGATGTGGATGGTTCCTAGAATGGTGCGTCTTGCACTCAATAAGCCTTTTATCTCATACAATAAGTCGGTGGTGCAGCCCGATTTATTTAACTGTGAATTATTAATGACAGTAGACGATTTAAAACAAGAATCAGATTATTTTCAAATATTACTACGAGGCGATAGTACTCAAAAGATTGCGGCACTAGATTGGTTGGAGCATCATCACTCATGGGAGGCAAAACGTTGGGTGCAAGGATTGCTATACGATCGGTTGCCATCTGTTCGTGTGCGAGCCGCTGAATATATAGCAAATACACACTATCTTCCATATCTTAAAGATTTGAGATCAGCTTATAAGACAGAACTAG
>JAVVZN010000382.1:0-1881 GCA_036650555.1 Rikenellaceae bacterium | reverse complement strand
TGGTGTAGGCTACAAAGGTTTAGAGTTCTCGTTTTTAATACAAGGAGTAGGTAGTCGTGAAATGTGGCTTGACAACACATTGATATTTCCTCAATATGGTGAGTTTAGCACCACATTCCAACACCAACTCAACTATTGGTCACCTGAAAATACAAATGCTTTCTATCCTCGTATTTATGAAAGATCACTAGGCAACACAGGTGCAAACCGAAAAGTACAAACAAAATATATGATCAACGGAGCATATTGCAGAATTAAAAATCTTACACTCTCTTATTCTTTACCAAAAAAATGGATACAACACCTTGCATTACAAAGAGCCTCTATATCATTTAGTGGTGAAGACCTCTTCACCTTTAAAAAAGCTTCTAAAGGCATTGACCCTGAGGTGACAGGATCGCAAAGTGGTTGGAACTACCCATATATGCGCAGATTTTCAATAGGTGTTAATCTTACATTCTAAGAGTTATAGATTGTAATTTTATATAAATACAAAATAACAATAATAATAAAAGCACAATGTGTTTAATATTGGTAAAATAGATATGAAAAAAATAATTATATTACTATCATTGTTCGTTTCCATGACATCTTGTATGAACAATGATTATTTGGAAAAACTACCGCTAGATAAGCAAACAGAAGAGTCTACATTCAATAGTTATAGTGGTTTTAAAACATATAGCTGGGGTTTATATGAAGTGTTCGATGGTTACAAAAACATAGGAGTACTATACGATCCTGAGTGTAATGCCGATAATATGTTTGTCGGAACAAAAAATTCTGAGTGTCGTTGGGCATGGAATAAAGTGATTGTCCCTACATCGGATGAGAAAAATGCCGGAGGTTGGAATTATAATTTTATTCGTAAGGTGAATGTGATGCTAGATAGAATAGATGGTTCTGAGATGACTAAAGATGAAAAGGCTCATTGGAGAGCGGTTGGGTTGTTCTTCCGTTCATTTAGATATGCTGATCTGATGAATAAATATGGTGATGTGGTGTGGATTGAAAATTCACTAAACGAAGTATCACCTGAGTTGTATGCTCCTCGTGATAGCAGAGATAAGGTTGCCGATAATATACTACGCGACTTGCTTTTTGCTCGTGATAATATCAAAAAAGATGGCGATGGCAAAAACACCATCAACCGCGATGTTGTGAATGCTTTTATCTCGCGTTTTGGTCTTGCTGAAGGCACATGGCGTCGTTATCATGGTTTGAAAAATGATGAGAAGTTTCTGCAAGAGTCGAAAGTCGCCTCTGAAGAGTTGATAAAGAAATTCCCAAATCTGCACCCAAATTATGATGAGATATTTAATTCAACTGATTTAGTTGGCACCACTGGGGTGTTGCTAGCGCGTCAATATGTCACAGGATTGCAAGGTCACATGGTTACACGGTTGTTAATGTCGTCGTCGTCACGTTATGAGATGTGTAAAGATGCGGTAGATTCATATCTTTGCAGTGATGGAATGACTATTGCAAAAAGCCCATTGTTTGAGGGTGATAAATCGCCTTATACCGAATTTCGTCATCGCGATTTGCGTTTGCTCTTCACTACATGCCCTCCTTACAAAATTTCAACTCCTCCTTCTGCTTTCGAACAGGAATGGTGGCCAACTGGAAATCCAGCCGATGCAGAATATTTCTCAGTGATGAACAGTATATCAAAAGAAGGATTTAAACTTTTGCCTATCCGCCAGAATGGTAATAGTGTGTTGAAGTTTTATCCTCACTTCACAAAACATAATGGAGGTTTTGGTTTCCAAGTTGCTGAGGGCGGATACTGGGTTTACAAACATATTAATCATCATGAATCATATCCTGTGAATGATTGTGGTAGCGATGCTCCAATTTTCAGAATGGGTGAGGTGATGA
>JAVVZN010000381.1:0-1882 GCA_036650555.1 Rikenellaceae bacterium | reverse complement strand
ATCCATCGCTTGCCATCTGGTGTGGTAATAATGAGATTGACGAGGCATGGCATAAGTGGGGCTATAAAGAAGATGCTAAAAATTATCCGTGGAGTGATGCCGACAAAGCTAATATACGTAAAGGTATTGACGACCTATTTTTTAATGAGGTACTTCCCGGAGTATTGAAAGAAGAAGATCCAACGCGTTCTTATCACCCATCTTCACCTCTATTTAGCTGGGGCGACCCACGTAGTCAAACATCTGGCGATGTGCATTATTGGGGCGTATTCCACGGAGAAGAGCCATTCTCTGTGTATAAAGATAAGCCAGGTAGATTCTCAAATGAATATGGACATCAATCTTTCGCCTTATACGACACATGGAAAAAATGGTTTAAAGCCGACGAGTTGTTCTATTTAAGCGATGCTTTTAAGGTGCATCAGAAAAATCCGAAAGGATACCGTGTGATAAAAGAATATATGCAGCCTGAGGTCGATATAGACACCACAGACCTACGTAGCTACATCTATCTTTCTCAACTTATTCAAGCCGACGGAATTAGAGTGGCAATGGAAGGACACCGTCAAAATCGTCCATTCACTCAAGGTTCTCTATATTGGCAACTAAACGATTGTTGGCCTGTGACATCATGGTCGAGCATGGATTATCCTTATGGCTACAAAGCGTTGCAATTCTTCGCTATAAATAGCTTTGCTCCAACAATCCTTTCTTACAACTACAAAGACAAAGAGGGTGTTGTGGAGTTGTGGGGAATAACCGATGAGCTTGCCGAAAAAACTGGAACATACAATGTGTCGCTTATTGATATGAACGGGGGTGTGTTGTGGCAAACAGATGAGCAGTTTACCATAAAATCAAATAGCTCCGTAAAACTTGATTCACGTCCGGTTGATGAGTTGCTTGCAGGAAATAAAGCCGAAGATGTGGCATTGAAATTAACATATAAGGTAGATGGTAAAGAGATGTCAAGAATATTCCTTTTCAAACCATATAAAGAGGTTAATTTTGCAGAGCCTAAGTTCGACGTTTCATACAAACAGTCGGGAAAAACTGTGGAGGCCACAATTACAGCCCATACATTATTAAAAGCAGTGTTGTTTGAGTCGGAGATGCCGCAACAAAATCCATCTGATGCCTATTTTGATATGTATCCCGGACAAACCCGAACAATTACTCTTAAATTTGATGAAGAAAAACCACTTGACCAACTAAAACTTAACGTTAGAACTTTGAATTCAACTATTAAAAAATAGCTAAAGATTATTTTCCACAAAAATAGCACAGATTTACGTAGATAAAAACGCGTAAATCTGTGCTATTTTTGTGGGATTACTATAAATATTTTAGTAGTTTTTATCGTAGATCAATGATCTCAACTTTAGGATATGACGATTTGTTGAATTTGAAAATGTTTGGCGATGGAGTTATATCGTATGTAATAGTTTTTAAGGTAAATGTTATCGGATACATGCCGCTGGGTACTATATCCATACTTTTTATTGTAGATCCATTTTGCATGGTGATCTCGGCGCGGTCTATGCCTAAGTGTGTTCCGAGTTTGGGAGTTAATATGTAGATCTCTTTATCTTTGGTGATATTAAAATCTTTTAGGTTTAGGGTGAATAGATTTATAGGATTGGTTAGAATTGAATATCCAGAGAGGCGCTCTATCAACATCTCATTACTCTTTTTATTGAAGGTGTAGAGATCGGTGCCATCAAATATAACATCTACTGGATTGCTCGTTAAGTTGAAAAGCTTGCCTTGTGAAATTAAGGTGTAGTTTTCGCCTTCGCTGGAAAACTCTACTTTAAAACTTTTGGCTGTTTTAAAACGGTTGAACAATGATTCTATCGGCGCATTTTGCGCCCATGTGGTT
>JAVVZN010000380.1:0-1889 GCA_036650555.1 Rikenellaceae bacterium | reverse complement strand
GTTGGAGTGTAGGAATTCCAATAGTAGTTCATTACATATGCTTCATACGACACATTTTTATTATTTTGTTCGTATGTACGTGTGTCTTTAAGTACGTTACCATATTCGTCGCGATCAATTTTCCCACCTGTTACGCGAACTCCATCACCTACATAAGTTAGCTTATTATTCACCACTTCATCGTAACGATATTTGTTGTCAGAACCTTTATGTGCTCCAGAGTTCCACAATGCTTGGTCAGTCCAGTTGTATGCCACACCTCCCACACGTCCGTCGAATTGAATGTTAAATGTGAAATCACCATACATAAATGTGTTGTTGAATCCCCAGATCCAATCGGGATTAGAATATCCTTTTAGGTTTTCGTATGATAACTCTACTGGTAGTCCATTTGCTCCGTGAACCATGTTTCCTTTGTTGTCGGTATCCCATAAATAATCACATGTCACCCAATCATAGCGTTCGCCTTTTTGTACCCAAGGGCGTTTTGTTGAATAAGTTGGGTCTAGTTCTTTGTAAGTGTAACGATCTCTACTCCAGTTGAATGAAGTTTGACACATGAATTTGCCTGCTTTAACTGGTGTTCCTCCTATTGCAACCTCAACACCTTGACGCTGACGTTTTTCATCAGAATTAACGTAGAAATTTGAGAAACCACTACCTATACTCATTGGAGCTTGCACTGCGAAGTCGGAGTTCACTTTATTGTAGTATGTGACATCTAACCAGATACGATTCTTTAACCAGTGCATTGATGTACCAAACTCATAAGAGCGAGATGATTGAGAACGTAGATCGTCTGGGCGAATTGTGCCTGGATACGATGCCCCATTCATGCCATCCCACATATTAGTTGTGATTGAATAGACATTCTTTGTGTCGTAAATTCCAATATCGCTTTTGGTTTTAGTCCATGAGCCACGAATCTTTAACATGTCCCACCATTTTGGCATATTGACAACCTCCGATAATATAAAGCTACCTGCAACAGATGGATAGAAATATGAACGTGTTGAAGATGGAAGTGAGCTTGACCAGTCGTTACGTGCTGTGACATCGACAAATAAATAGTTATCCCATGCAAATGTTGCCTTGCCGAACACGCTATTTACTTGTTTTTTTGATCCCCCTTGTCCTGTTTTTGCAGGATCCACAGAGGCGTTTAAAGAGTAGAAACCGGGCACAGTCAAACCATTGTTAGTTCTGCCGTAGATGCTCTCAGAGTCGTAATAGTAGAGTGTTCCTCCAGCCAAGAGATCCATATTGAATTTGCCCCACGATTTGTTGTAGGTAAGCATAATATCATTGTTGGTGCTGAAACCAGAATTTTGGTTCTGTTCATAATAACCTTTCCTATCCCATCCGCCGATAGCACTTATTGCGTTACGCCACTCATCTTTTTGAGAATAGAAGTCGAAACCAGAACGGATCATAATATTAAAATCTTTCAATATTTCATATTTTGCAGATAAGAATCCGTTTGTGAAGTTGTAATCTTGTTCATGAGTGATCTCATTTGCTATAAACCATGGGTTATCATACCATTTGTCGTCCATCCAATTTTGTTGGATATTCTCTTTTCCGTCTACCCAATAATTTTTGTAATCTCTAACATCGTACTCAGAACCAGTCCAGACAAGAAGGTTGTAGAGGTAGCCACCGCCACCATAACCACCACCAACATTGTTTGGATAGAAACGTTTGTTGAATGTCATGTTACCTTCAAATGTGAATTTGTTTAGTTTTATATCGCCACCTAAAGTGTAGGTGATTTTGTTCTGTTTGGTATTTGGGTATTGACCTTTATTACGCACATAAGTGAGTGAGGTGCGGAATGCTCCTTTTTCTCCTTGATATGCAACACTGATATTGTTGTTTGTAACCATACC
>JAVVZN010000379.1:0-1897 GCA_036650555.1 Rikenellaceae bacterium | reverse complement strand
GATTGATTATACGTCAAAATATGATGGGATCAGCTTTTCCAAAAGCATCTAAAGTGATTCGTATCGAAGATGTAATCAAGGCACGTGAGGTGGTTCAAGATGTCTATATGGATGAGAAAATTGAGCGTTATATAGTCGATATTATTTTTGCCACACGTATTCCTGAAGAGTACAAGCTTGATAATTTGAAGAGTTTGATAAGCTATGGTGGATCGCCTCGTGCAGGTATCTCGCTTGCTAAAGCTGCAAAGGCTTATGCGTTCATAAAACGTCGTGGCTATGTAATACCTGAAGATGTGCGAGCAGTGGCTCACGATGTGTTGCGCCACCGTATCGGTCTAACATACGAGGCAGAGGCTGAAAACATCACTTCGGAAGATATTATTACTGAGATTCTTAATATTGTTGAAGTTCCTTAAAAATCATTATAAATGTCAAGTACAGAGTTATTAAAAAAAGTTCGTAAAATCGAGATAAAAACTCGTGGCATCTCAAACGAAATCTTCGCAGGACGTTATCATAGTGCGTTCCGTGGTAGAGGTATGTCGTTCAGTGAGGTGCGTGAGTATCGTATTGGCGACGATGTGCGTGATATTGACTGGAATGTAACGGCACGTAGCCGTAATCCTCATATCAAAATATATGAGGAGGAACGTGAACTGACCATGATGCTCATTATAGATGTCAGCGGATCTCGGATGTTCGGAACAACTGCAAATCTGAAGAAAAATATTGCCACTGAAATTGCTGCGGTGCTTGCTTTCTCGGCTGCCGAAAACAATGATAAGATAGGGGCTTTGTTTGTAAGCGATAAGATAGAAAAGTTTTTGCCGCCTAAAAAAGGACGTAGTCAGATCCTTCGTATCATACGAGAACTGATTGAGTTTCAGCCCCAAAATATAAAAACAAACATTGGAGCAGGATTACAGTTTCTGACAGGAGCCATAAAAAAACATTGTACGGTATTTGTGCTTTCAGATTTTATGGATATTGACATGGGTGCACAGAAGGCAAATTTTGAAGATGCGTTGAAAATAGCTGCTTCAAAACATGATGTTGTAGGCATAAGAGTCTACGACCGTCGTGAAGAGGAGATGCCCGATGTGGGAATAGTGGAGTTTTGCGATGCAGAAACTTCAGAACGTGTATGGATAGACACCTCATCATCCAGAGTACGTGAAGATTATGAAGAGTATGGACAAAAACAAAATTTCATTATCGAAAACACCCTTATGCGTTATCGTGTTGATAATATCAAGGTTTCCACCGATGATGATTATGTTAAATCACTTATTCGACTATTTAAACAACGTTAATAGAAAGTATGTTTAAGTTGCAAAAGAGTTATATATTTAGAGTGCTATCAGTGGTAGTGCTTATTGCCTCAGCAAATTTTAATGCTGTTGCGCAAGATGTGCCGCACGTCAAGGCAGCTTTCTCGCAAGATTCAATAATGATTGGAGATCAAATTGATTTGAGCATCACTATCGACAAAGATGTGGCTCAGGTGATTGTTCTCCCGGAAATTACAACGGCAGCAACTGGTGGCAAGATTGAAGTTCTTGGTGATCCAAAGATCGACACCTTAAAACTTGACGGACGTAAAATAATCCTTCAGGCAAAATATAAAATAACAAGTTTTGAGAGTGGAAACTATTCGTTTCGTCAGTTTCCGGTGCTCTATGTCGATAAAAATATTACCGACACGCTCTTTACTGATTCTTTACGTCTAATTGTAAATACCTATCAAATAGACACTTCCACTTATAAAATTTCAGACATCAAAGCGCGTCTTGACGATCCTTTCTCGCTTGATGAATTGGAGTACTACATCAAAGATATATTTAGTTCTGTCTACACCTATGTGGGATTATTGGTGGCATTGCTTATTGCAGTA
>JAVVZN010000378.1:0-1926 GCA_036650555.1 Rikenellaceae bacterium | reverse complement strand
TTGCAGATGAGTTTGAGATGATAGATTCTGATGGATCATATCTATTTAATTTCAGAGTGTTAGGCGAATATTCATATCCCGATCTCTTGTCGTTCTGTCGTGCCCTTGCCACACATCGTGGTGTTGCCACTGTGCCATACCCAACCGGTCTAATACGTTTCTCTTTAGGTGGATATGTGTCGGCAAACGATCATGGGCTAAAAGTTCTTGCAGCAGAGATCGAAGATGCTTTCAAAATGGTGATCAAATATTGGATGCAGTTTGCAGCCTTGCGTAGAGATCCATCAAGCAAAGAGATAGAAAGCACCGCACTTCTAAATAGTGTTTTCGCTTGTGATAAAGATAAAGACTTTATCGAGTCGGTAATTGAAGATTATGCGTTATCAAAAAACTTTGCTAAAGATAAAGCGCCATCATTGCTTATTCGTGACGTGCGTTCGCTCTACCACACCTCTCCAGAGAAGAGTGGTGTGACAATCACTACTATCGGACGTAGTAGAAACTCAGTTATTGAACTGCATGGCGACATAATAGGTTCATGTAAGAGTGTGTTTGAATTTGTGAGTAGCAGGGCGTTCACTAAAGTCTACGAAAATCTGTTGGCACAAGTCTACAAACGTGTGCCATCTATTGCTGATCTTGATTTCAACACAGTAAGTTCGCGTTATAGCAAAGCAATAATACTAAAATACATAACCAATAAAAAAACTTTCCAACCAAACAATCATGTGTTAGATCATCCCGAAGAGATGAATGTGATGCGTGAGATTTTGATTGAGATGGAGCATCTGTTGTTCTCTGATAGTAAAATGAAAATTTTAGCCATCACAGCCACAGGCAATGCCGATCTTGATAAAGCTAAATTGGAGGGTATAAATTCGATACTTAAAAAGTTCATACGTGAGATACTTCTCCATTTTAATCTGCCGTTTGAAAAAGATAGTTTTGAACCTAGTCGCAAAGAGATCATTCAAAAAACAGGTGTCTATTTTGAAGAGGTCACTGGCATTCATTTGACAGATCTAAACCTCAATATTTGGATCGACGAATTTGTACGTTCGTTGCGTGATCTTCCGGAATATAAAGATATTACCCTTTCTCAAAAGAGCATAGGATTTATTCTTGATATTATTGGTGAGGGGTTGAACTCAGCCAAAACAATGTCGGATAAGATGATCTATCTATATCTTCTAAACAACGACAACTCGTTCTACAAAATGGTGTGTGGTCGTTTGAAATTCTTTAGTGATAAGATAGATGCTTGTGATGACAATGAGATAAAAATGTTTACCGAGGAGTTTGTGTCGGAGATACTTCCTGAGCAGCTACGCGAGATAAACAGATATATAATGCGCAAAAAGGATATAAAGATTGCCGAAGGCGAGATTTATGCTGTTACGCGCAAAGTGGTGCGTTTCTATGTGAGCATGATAAAACGTACTAAAGGCACCGACTACTACAATCGTTATGCTCATACTCTTGTGCGCTTAGTTGAAACAGCATTCAAAAAGCAAAACTCAAGTGTCAATGAGATGATACAACATGGTGTGTCGATCTACAAAGATTTTGAGATGGATAATAAATCTATCGAATTATTTGCCGATGGATCTGTGAGTTGGATCAACGAATTAATGACTAAATGTGGCGTCATCAGTTCTGAACAGCCAATCCAAGTGCACACTCGTATTGTCACCGATGCTAAAAAACGTGAATACCCATTCCATAAAATTGATAGGGTAGAGAGCATTAATGTTGCTGCAAACGAAATCGTTTCGGCTTCAGATTATGCAAAATATATAGATCTTCGTCCAGATTCATCGTTCTTCTGCAATCGACTTCGTAGGTTTGTTGCTAATATGGATTCCGATGACTATCGTTGTAAGGTGGTGAAACACGGTATTGTTAAAGAACTTGTAATATTCCAAA
>JAVVZN010000377.1:0-1931 GCA_036650555.1 Rikenellaceae bacterium | reverse complement strand
GGCATGCCAGTAAGATGCGTAAGAAAATAATAAAGACAAAGATATGAAACGATTAAAAAACATAGGACTTTGGATAGCGGCATTGATGTTTGTTGTTTCGTGCTCCAAACAGGGGGTAGACGATAATCTACTACCTAAAGATGCGGTGCAGATTCAGCTAGCCATTGATGGGCTCTCTGGCGATAGCCGTGCCACTGCTGCTGCTGAGGAGTATGTGGAGTGTTTGCAGATGTTTGTCTTCCCAAAATCGGATGATAAGTCGGGCAAGGCGGAGCGTGTTATCATGTTGGATGCAAAAAAAGGCACAACCGATGACATGCGCAGCACATGGGATCGCGCCACAAAAACTTTCACCATACGTGGATTAGTTGGTGAGAAAACAATTTATGTGGTGGCAAATGGCACTTCAAACAATGGTTATGATCCTGCTGCTTTCACCGTTGGGAGCACAACAGAATCAGAGTTATTCATGGCAGCCACCAAGCGTGTTGGGCAGATTGTTGCTCCAACGCCAAATGTAGGTGGTTGGCTTATGGTGGGTAGCGCCACCAATAATTTTACCACAAATCCGGTGATGCAAGTTGATCTAGTGCGCCAAGTAGCAAAAATTAAACTACACGTGAAATTTGATAAGCTATTTTCTGATTCCTACCGCGTAATGAAATTTGGAGAGAAGAGCATATCTGCTGCCACGGTAACGGCATACAATGTGCCAACGCATTCATATATCACAAATGGTGTGCATTCTCCTATATTGCCGCTAGATAATATATTGAATGACTATAATTCAAATGAGTTATTGCATGTTGGTGGTGAGTCGGATAGGGAGTGGAAATCAGAGATCTATGTCTACGAGAACCCTCAAACAGGAACGACAGAGGCAGACAAGAAGGTAGCAACACAATTTGTAATTCAGATACCCTACACCGATGGTACTAACAGCACGGTGTATGCCAATAGCTATTTGGTTTATGTTGCAGATGCAGCTGCAACGGAGGTTTTGTCGCCACACAAAATTATTAGAAATAATATTTATGATGTTACTGTGACTGTAAAAGGTTTTGGCAGTGCAGTGCCAGATGTTGATGGTGTGAAGGTTACAACTAATATCTTGCCATGGGGTAATGTAGTTTCTGATGCCAATACTGATGCTAAAGAGCTTTTTGAACTCTCCAACACTGAGTGTCAAATTGTGGGCGATCATGCCGATAATATTGTGATTGCTCAGGCTGTGTTGCGCCAGGCTGGGGCTGTTGGTAAAGCTAATATTGAGTTAGTTAAAGGTGTTGGTTTCGCCATTACTCAGCCGCAAGTTGCCATTACGGCGGATGTGCCGGTAAGCATAAGAATAAATGTGACTTCCAACTTTACTGGTGGAACGATCAAAGTCACCATAGGTAATAAATCACAAGAGATCAAACTCTCCAAAAAATTTGATAAGGCAAAGGTGGATGTTTCAACCTATGCCAAGGCGGTTTCTTCGGAAAAGTGGTGCAGCTTATCTCCTAACAAAGTTTATAATAAGTCAGAACAGCGAGCGGTGATCGAAGGAGCAGGCACAAAATGGCTCCATATTGATAAATCATCGCTAGGTGGCGATACTACACGCGTGGCTAGTGTGATGCTTACCAAAACCGACAACAGTGTTGTGCGTATGACAGTGGTTCAGCAGCCTTATGTTGCCTTACGTGGTGTAAAATGGGCAACTGGAAATATTGAGCTCGGTCATCGCGCAGATGGCACCCCTTGTTATGTTATTGGCGCAGCCACTGACTACGGTCTGCTATTCTATTTCATGACTGCCGTAGGTATTGAGCGTGGTGAGCAGGGAACCTCATGGAATGGGCTTGATATGTATTATCCTTCAGGTGCAGGATCTACTGCTTCGGTTAGTGCAAAAACCATTTCAGCATGGCCTGGCGTTCCCATAA
>JAVVZN010000376.1:316-1939 GCA_036650555.1 Rikenellaceae bacterium | reverse complement strand
AGCCAATATGTTTGTTGATTGCACAGGCGACGGCTTACTAGCACTAAAGTCGGGGGCTGAGTGTCGTTATGGAAGGGAGAGCTTCGCCGAGAGTGGTGAGATGTCGGCTCCTATGGTTGGCGATAATCTTGTTATGGGGAGCTCAAATCAATGGTGCTCTGAATATTGCGATAAAAAGGAGCCATTCGATAAGAAACAATGGATGTTTAATTTTACCGAAGAGTATCATTTTTCGTTAGGAGCATCGTCGTGGAGCTGGGAGAGTGGATTTGCAAATCTACACACCTACAAAGAGGCCGAAGAGGTGCGCGACAATAATCTACGTGCAATATATAGCCATTGGGCATACGCTCTAAACAACATTGAAGGTTTCGATCACTACCGCCTTAAAGAGGTGATGTACATGGCAGGAAAACGCGAAACATATCGTATTGTTGGCGATATGGTGCTAACACAAAACGACATAGTGAATAAAGTGAATTATGAAGATGCTGTGGTGACCACCTCTTGGGGAATAGACATTCACTACCCCGACACTATAAACTCAAAATATTTTCCAGGCGAGGAGTTTGTTGCCTATGCTGTACATCCTTCGCGAGAGAAAGACATATACACCATCCCTTATCGTTGTTTCTACTCAAAAGATATAGACAATTTATTTATGGCAGGTCGCAACATCAGCGTCACACATATTGCGCTAGGAACAGTGCGTGTACAGCGAACCACAGCCATGATGGGTGAGATGGTTGGCATTGCAGCATGGCTATGTAAAGAGTTGAAAACATCGCCACGTGGGTTATATCAAAACCATCTCAACGAATTGCTTGAAAAATTGCAATAAAATTCAAACAGCTTCTAAATTAATAAATTAAAACAGCTTTTTAATACTACCAATATGAAAAAAACTATCTTTTTATTTGCTCTATTCTCTTTTTTAGTGATGAGCGCTAATGCACAAGCTATTAATACTAAAGTTGAGAAGAAAGATCAGATGATATGGGGTTGCCTACTTCATCTTAGTTTTAATATGTGGGAGGAGTATATCTCCCCTCATCGTCCCTTCCGCGGTTATCGCCCAGAGCTTGAACTGAGCGAACCATTATGGAGAGATGCCATTGATAAGATGGCTAAAGAGGGGGTGAATATGGTTGTCATTGATCTTGGCGATGGTGTGAAATATAACTCCTACGGCGAGATTGCAGTTCAGAATGCGTGGTCGGTAGATAAGTTGCGCAAAGAGCTAGCCTACATCCGTGAAGTTGGCATTGAACCTATTCCAAAACTTAATTTTTCAGCAGCCCACGACACATGGATGGGTAAATATCAACGTATGGTTGGGTCGAAAGAGTATTATAAATTTTGTGAAGATATAATTACAGAGGTATGCAATATCTTCGATAATCCTCGCTATTTTCATCTCGGCATGGATGAAGAAACAGCCCAACATCAATCCACATATCAATATGTGGTTGTAAGAAAAGGTGACGCTTGGTGGAACGATTTCAATTTTTTAGTTGCTCAAGTTGAAAAACATGGGGCACGAGCTTGGATATGGTCGGATTACATGTTGTGGTCAGCACCTGAACAGTTTTTTGCTAAGATGTCGAAAAATGTGGTTCAAAG
>JAVVZN010000376.1:0-262 GCA_036650555.1 Rikenellaceae bacterium | reverse complement strand
CTACGACAATTTTACCGATGCAAACAACCCATACGTGCAAGCCTATCTTAATCTAAACAGTCACGGTTACTGTCAGATACCAACTGGCAGTTACCACGCATCAAACGATTATAGCATAGGAGCCACTGTTGATTTTCTAGCTCCACGATTAGACAAAAACTTGACACTCGGATTTCTACAAACATTTTGGAAACCTACAATCGAAGAGAACCGTGATCGTATTCTACGTGGCATTGAATTGATAGGTGAAGCTAAACGTAAA
>JAVVZN010000375.1:0-1944 GCA_036650555.1 Rikenellaceae bacterium | reverse complement strand
AGTAGTGCCAACGCCACTCGATTTGTGTCGGTGTGGTTGTAGGCACGATTACCAATCATAACATGACATTGGTAGGTTTTCTTCGACACCTCAACAGTTTTAGGGACATAGGTCGATAATTCTGGTCGGCTCCATGCACGTGGGTTTGATGGCAGGTCAGAGAACGATTTATCCATCAACGATTTAAACCTGTCGAAAGTGACGTTTCCAATCACCGAGAACACAATTTTATCGCTATTATAACACCTATCCATAAACACTCTCAACTTATCGGTGTTGAAGGTTGCTAAACTTCGCTTACTACCTAATATTGGATGTCCGAGCGATGAACCAGCAAATACAAGATCCTCAAAATCATCAAATATTTGATCAGATGGAGAATCTTTATATGAATTTATCTCATCCAAAATCACAGCGCACTCTTTTTCAATCTCTTTATTATCAAAGATAGAATTAAATGCCACATCGTGTATTAGATCTACCGCCTTAGCAAAATCACCTTTTAATACGGTTGAATGGATCACTGTTTCTTCTTTGGTGGTGTAGGCATTCAACTCACCACCCACGTTGTCAAGCAGCGCGTTTATATGATACTGCTTACGACGCAGAGTACCTTTAAAGAACATATGTTCAATAAAATGAGCAATACCTTCCTCACCTGGCAATTCATCGCCACTACCAGCACCAAATGTTATGGCAGAATAGACCACTGGCGATTTTGTTCGTTTCAATACCGCACGTATTCCGTTTGGGTACTCTATTATTTGATACTCCATAAGTTTTTTTTGCCCTTCGTAACAATCAATTTAAGTGATTGCAAATAATTATTGATGCGTTTTTAGAAGCTGTTCTTCTCGCCGAAATCATCTTGCTGACGCTCCACTTCACGTAAGGCAGCATCTATCTCTTCACGATTTTTATTACTAGATCCTATTTTTGTTTTATTGCTGATTATAGGTTTGATATTTGAGTCATATATTAAACCCTCCGTAGGTTTTACAGTTGTAAACTCAGCCGAGCCACTTACAGGAGTGTGATCTCCCGAAAATTGAACGCTAGCTTTCACCACAACTTTGCCAGGCACTGTGGTGGTTTGTAGAATCACCGGAGCCTCTCCCCACTCAATAGGAGCTGGGTTACAATGTATTTCGCTACCACCAACGATTGTTGCCTCGCCTTGAACCTCGAAATGAATCCATTCGTTGTTTAAGCGCTTAACATTGCCTGCATCATCTGTAATACGAGCTACAACCACTAGTAGATCACCACCTGTGGCAACTGGTGAGGCAGACATGGTGTCGATCAGAATCTCAATTTTTGTTGGACGACGAGTTGGCATACGTTTAAAACTTGCCACAAGTTTTCCGTCGTTGTAACCCTCAGCCAACAAATACGACTCATCAATATCTTTACCACGTGCAAATGCTTTATCGGTCATCACATCAAATGCTTTTTCAAACTTAATGATAGGCGATAACATTCCCTCACCACCTAGTGCATCTCTCTTTTTACGATGATATATACGCACAGAATCACCCACTTGAGTATGCAAACGCACCTCATCGCAATTGCTGTACACTGTCACATCTTCAGGAGAAAATGGAGTCATCTCATTTGCTATATAAACCATTGGCTCTCTAGTATATGATTGCGATTGGAACATATAGTAAGAATATTTAGGACGGCGGAAGGCAGTCATAATTCCTCCATAGAATGGATCTGGATGATAACCACGTTGATGATCGAAGCTATGCCATAGTGTGCCACCAATATGATAACGAGGTGTGCTATATAGCATGTCTATGCTTGTGTATGGATATGATGGTGCAGCATAATGATTCGCTTGAATAAGCATGGGCACCTCACCCCATTTACGAGCCACACGACTATTTGAGTTGTGAGAATTCCAGTTGTCTACGTTATCACCAAACTCACGTGTGAAAT
>JAVVZN010000374.1:0-1948 GCA_036650555.1 Rikenellaceae bacterium | reverse complement strand
AAGGAAATCCTCGTCCTCATCAACATCGGCTTCAATCACCATGTCAGATTCAGGTTTACAGCAGCAGGCCAGCACTTTATTTTCTTCGCGTTCAATGTCCATCAGTGCAAAGGGTGAGGCTTCACCAACATCATAAAAACCATCAGTGACCTGAACTTTACAGGTGCCGCATGTGCCATGACCGCATGCGAATGGTAGCCAAACCCCTTGACGTAAAGCCGCGTCTAAAATGGTTTGATCTTCTTCCACTTCAATGGTTATGCCAACAGGTTCAATCGTGACTTGATAACTCATGATATTTCTCCCTTATACATGCGTGCCGTTGTAGCCATTTAAACCAGGTGTCACAAAGCGCAGTAGAGATTTATGATCAAAATTTAAATCAGTCAAAGTCTTAGAGAAATCAACATCTGTTAATAATTGACGATTTAGAGTGAATTGCACTTTTGACCAATCGATATGTTTAAAGTCAGGATGCTGATTAAAACCCAGCTCCCGAAAACATTCTAAGAGTGTTTTCGTTTTTGAAGCACTGAAAGTGCGTACTTTTTTCTTAAACAAGTATTAATTAAAACAGCTTTTTAGTTGCCTAATTCGCTCATAAGCTTAATCCTTACAAGGCGTATCTCTTGTTCGGTGATGTCGCCTTCTAGTTGTTTCATTGCGTTTTCAATGGAGTCGTCGATTGCAGTGTTTCGGAAATAGTCGTATATCTCTTCTTGTTTGTCTTCGTCTATCTCCATATCTAGGTAGTAATCAATGTTTATACGTGTTCCAGAATTAACTATTGCCTCTATTTCATCTAGTAACTCATCCATAGAGAGCCCTTTTGCGTCGGCAATATCGGGTAATTCCATTTGGCGGTCAATGCTTTGTATTATGTAAACTTTGTTTAGGCTCTTGTTTACAACACTCTTAACCACCATGTCTTGCGGACGTATGATCTCTTTCTGATCTACATAACGCGATATTAACTCAATGAAATCTTTGCCAAATTTCTTCGCTTTACCTGCTCCCACGCCCGATATGTTCTGCATCTCTTCTAGTGATATAGGATATTGAGTTGCCATATCTTCGAGTGAAGGATCTTGAAAAACAACAAATGGAGGAAGATTTAATTTATGAGCCACTTTTTTGCGAAGGTCTTTAAGCATGCTAAAGAGCTCTTCGTCGCCTGCCCCAGTGATGTTGCCACGCGAGAATGATGCCGATTCCATGTCGTCCGACTCTTGGTATTCGTTGTCTTTACTTAGCAGAACTTCATAGGGTGAACTTATGAATTTCTCGCCTTTAAGATTTATGGATAGCAAACCGTAGTTCTCAATATCTTTGTCGATCATGCCCATTATCAATCCATTGCGGATGATTGTTGCCCAATATTTCTCATCATTGTCGGCCCCAGCACCAAATAGTTCGATTTTGTGATGGTTGTATGATTTGATGATGGTTGTTTTCTTTCCAATTAGCACATAGGCAAGATAGTCGGCTTTGAATTTGTCGCCTATTAGCCTCAATGTTTTCAACATAAGAACTATTGATTCTGTGGCGTTGAATTTTGGTTTAGGGTTTAGGCAGTTGTCGCAACATCCGCATGACTCATTGCGATATTCCTCACCAAAGTAGTGAAGAAGTGATTTGCGACGGCAAATAGATGATTCAGCATAAGATACTGTTTCTAGTAGTAGTAGTTTTCCTATCTCTTGCTCGGCAACTGGTTTGCCTTGCATGAATTTCTCTAGTTTCTGAATGTCTTTGTAGCTGTAAAACACAATACACTGACCCTCGCCACCATCACGACCAGCGCGTCCTGTTTCTTGGTAATATCCCTCAAGACTCTTTGGTATGTCGTAGTGGATCACAAAACGTACATCGGGCTTATCTATCCCCATGCCAAATGCTATGGTGGCAACAATCACATCTACATCTTCTTTCAGAAAGCGATCTTGAT
>JAVVZN010000373.1:0-1949 GCA_036650555.1 Rikenellaceae bacterium | reverse complement strand
AATTATTATGGATGGATGGATAGATAGAGTAACCGACATAAGCGATATATCAGAATAACCACACAACACGCTGACTCTCATTCATAAAAAACAGAATAACGTGGGAAACCGATTTTTAAAACATATCACATCGGATTATATTGATGCCTCAGCACGTTTTGCATCGAAAGAGCGACGCGGTGCGCGAAAAATATTAATCTATGTTGAAGGCTACGACGACATATCGTTTTGGCGCGACGTTTTAACCCCTTTTGAAACCGACAAACTCTATTTCGAGATAAGCGTACCTGTCAGATCTGATCTTGCCAAAGGAAAGCGCGTGTTACTTGATATGATAGATCATCTAGGCAGCAACTTTATGCTCTGCATGGATAGTGATTTTGACTATATCTTTCAAGGCAAAACAAATCAATCGAGAACAATACTAGGTTCAAAATATATAATACACACCTTTGCCTACTCCATAGAAAATCTATTGTGTTACGCCCCATCCTTAAAAGGAATCTGCGTGAAAGCCACAAAAAACGACTCTGAGATATTCAATATAGCACATTACATGGAGGCATACTCCCACACAATCTACCCTTTGTTTCTGTGGTATGCTTTCTCTGCGCTAAATGGGCATGAGAATTTTTTCGTATTAGCCGATTTTAAAAATAGCGTACGCGTAAATTTCGTTGATATAAGAGATGACGGAGCACCAACAATAGAATGGCTCACAAGATCAGTACAACGTCGGATCAAACTTCTTGAAGAGAACAACGTTAAATGGGTGCCAAAGGTAAAAGAGTTTGGCAAAGAGCTTATGAATATAGGCGTAACAAGAGAAAATTGCTACCAATACATGCACGGTCACACCTTAATGGACAACACACTGGTGATGTTACATAGCATAACAGAAGTGTTAAAAGAGATAAAACTTAAGCAAATAAAAGAATCTTCACGAACTGGAATATCACTTGCTAACGAACTGAGCAACTACAAAAATTCACTACGCAACGTAGAAGAGATACTACAAGACAACGATAATTATATGAGCTGTCCGCTCTACAATAAAATAGTTGAGAGAGTGCAAAACGCATTAACCATATAAAATCAAAACAGCTTCTTAGAAGCTGTTTTAATACTTTTTGAGAAAAAAATTATGCCTTACTTCAAGGCGAAACCATCCCATATTGGACGTCCTATCCAAACTTGTGGTTGAGAGAGATGTTTTGCGCTGATGATTGTTGATGCTATATCGTATATCATTATGCTACTGGTCATTTGGTGATTTTTCTTTACTCCATAACCCCATATTACAATTGGAATTTGCATCTCTTCCATAGATCCGCTACCATGACTTTTCTCTTTACCACCATGATCGGCAGTCACTATCACCAAACTGCTATCTTCTATGCCAGCTGCTTTAATAGCTGCCAAAAGCTCAGAGAGGTAACCATCGAGCTCTGTTAATCTCGACATATACTCTTTGCTACCCCAACCATAGGTGTGACCTGTATGATCTGGATCGCCAAATGAGGCTACAAATAGGTTTGGCTTTTTCTCTTTAATATATTTCACAGACGCGTCGGTTATTCCACGTTGATTAGTGTCTGATGTAGGAGCAAAAAGGCTGAAATTAAGGGCTGTGGTGTCGGTCAGTTTACGGATCACATCCCACTCGTAGGCTATTCCTATCTCTGCCTTTGAATTAGAATCACGATATACGCCGAATATATTCGGGAACACACCTCCACGACCTATCTCACGCGCTGGAAAATCAGGTTTTGTGCTACCCCAAGTGTTGTAACCATGAAGTTCATTACCAGCACCCATAAACATGCTCGACCAATTTGGCGCACTATTAGATGGAAGAATAGAACGAGCTTCAAGTGTAGATGAGCCTTCAGCCATAAGCTTTCTTAGCGTTGGCATTTCAGCTCCCGATCTTATTGCACTTGCCGACA
>JAVVZN010000372.1:300-1962 GCA_036650555.1 Rikenellaceae bacterium | reverse complement strand
CCGATGCCTTTTCTAATCTCTCTGGTAACACCTCTTTCTCGTCGTCGCTCCACTCACCAATCACGTAATCAACTTGATGTCCTTTGGCGTAGTCGTTGCCTATTCCCATGCGTATTCGGTTGTAGGCTTGAGTGCCGAGAATGGCATTAATGTCTTTCAATCCATTGTGTCCAGCATCACTGCCACTTTTGCGTATTCTTATTTTACAAAAAGGTAGTGCAAGGTCGTCTACTACTATAAGTAGATTCTCTAGTGGTATTTTCTCTCTATCCATCCAATACTTCACCGCTTTTCCACTTAGATTCATGTATGTAGATGGTTTCAACAGCACGAGTGTGCGTCCCTTGTATTTTAAGGTTGCCACATCGCCTAGTCGATCTGTCGTAAAAGAGATATTGGATGCTCTAGCTAGAGCATCCAATACTTTAAAACCTATATTATGGCGGGTTTGTGCATATTCGTTTCCTATATTGCCAAGCCCAACAATAAGATACTTCATTGGTTGATTATTTTGCAGGTGTTGCTGCTGATGCTGCTGCTGGTGCTGGTGTTGATGTGTCGGTTGCTGCTGCACCACGAGCTGCACGTGTCATTTTGACTGCGCATATTGCTGTTGAGGCAGGAGTAAGGATTGTTAGGTTTGGTATTTTAACATCGCTTACGAAGATAGATTTGCCTAGCTCCAATTTTGTAACATCAACATTTAGTTCGTCAGGAAGATTGCTTACTAAACCTGAAACTCTTAATTTACGTTTTGAAAGTATAAGTTTACCACCTGTTTTCACACCTTCAGCAACCCCTGTAAGTTTCACTGGGATTTCAATAGTGATAGGTTTTGTTTTTGAAATACGGTAAAAATCTATATGTAAAGCGTTGTCTCCGATTGGATGATATTGCACTTCGCGCATTACAACACTCTCTTTGCTTGTTCCAAAATCTAAATCAATAATGAAAGCGCTTGGGGTGAAGATGATGTCGCGTGTGGCTGTTTGGTCAATGCTGCAATGTAGTGTTTCGCCGTTTCCGTAGATTACACATGGGATTTGTCCTTGGCTACGCACAGCTTTTGAACTTTTTTTGCCGAAATTATCTCTTTTTACGGCTTTTACTTCAATTGTTTTCATTTTTATATTTTTATTGTTATAATACGCTACTCCATGATGATAATCAAATCGTTTCATCCCTTCCATCACGTATTTTCGAGTGCAAATGTAGGAATAATAATTTTATATTACAAATTATTGATGTCTAAGATAAAAATTTCCAAGCCTCCTAGTACATAAATATGCTATAAATCGAAGTAAATAACACTATTTCACACTACACTTGAAATTTTTACTGTACAACAATGATTATCTGCTGCTCCTTGTTATTTTAAACGTATTGTTAAATTTTAAAGACATTTATAATGTCAAAAATTATTATTTCATGATAAATTCAAAAATTGGTCAATAATTATCATAATTATATTTTGAAAATTCAAAAAAAAATTATATTTTTGATGAATTATAAATAATCTTAATTAAATAACTCAATACTGTCATAAACTGAGAAGCTGTTTTAATTTGTTTTCAAAATTTTATTATTGCTATTTTTGAGGCTATTTTTTCGATGATTTGCCGAGATAATAGTGGACTACACTCAAAAATCATCGGAGAAAGA
>JAVVZN010000372.1:0-290 GCA_036650555.1 Rikenellaceae bacterium | reverse complement strand
CTGGCAACAAATTAAAACAGCTTCTGAATATAAGATAAGAAATATTGAATGATTTTTCTTATCGGTTGAACATATATAAATAGATGATATGGAGAAAATTTACGATGCAACTGAAAAAAAAGTAACATTTGATAAAGCACTATACACTAAAATAGTATGGGCAGGAAGGAGACGATACTTCTTCGATATTTTATCAACTAGGGCTGGTGATAAATATATTTCAATAACTGAAAGTCGTAAAAAACAGGATCAAAACGGTGGTGTTCAGTTTGAAAATCAAAAATTATTTC
>JAVVZN010000371.1:0-1963 GCA_036650555.1 Rikenellaceae bacterium | reverse complement strand
CAACAATAAACAATCAAAATTTCAAATAGAGGTAATAGATAGTCAGAACAAATTAAAAGTATCGAAAGTGGTAGTTCGCGAGCCACTTGTAGATGATATGTTTGAGATAGAAAAATATGGTGGCAACATAGAGAAAGCAACAGCAATGATAGCTCTGCTATGCACATTCGATGGTAGACAATTAACACAAGAAGAGGTTAGGAGACTTCCGTTATCTGATTTTTTGGACTTACAGAACGAGTTGATCTCTCGAGGATTGATGGGCTCCGCAGAGTTGTTATCTTCCTTGTCAGAGAGGGAAGGTTCTCTTTTACCGAGGTAATGCAGATGCCTCTATCGGAGGTGGATATATGGGTGGATGAACTATCGGATTATCTTAAAGAACGCCATGCAAAGGGTTAGCAACAACCTCTGCCATATATAGCCCTAATCCCTGCAAGATAAAACGCAAATGCGAAGACGATAAAAAGAGTAAATGCAGTAAGATCAGCAACTAATGCTGATGTGCAAATTGGCACAAAAACACACTTTGCATAGATCACAGTCCATACAATTAACACCACAGCTCTCATTCTGTCAATGGTAGTAGTTTCCTTATCTTTTTTCTTCATCCTACAAATATATATATAAAATGGAAATAAATGTAGTTTTTAATTTATTAAATAAATCTGCCACTGCCTTTAATCGTATAGATAGCGGTTTTAACCAATTGTCACAAAAAATTAGCAAGGTTCAAGGGTGTTTGTGGAAATTTAATCAAACAGCAGAGCTTTTTGATAAGATGGGCGCAGCAGTAACGCAGATAACCACTCCTTTTATTGAATTTGAGCAGTCAATGGCAGATTTATCAGCCATCACAGGAATTGCAGGCAGTGAACTCGCTGCACTTGGTAAGATCGCAAGAGAGGTTGGGATATCGTCGGGTTTGGGAGCTACTGGTGCGGTAGATGCCTTTAAATTATTGGCATCACAAATTGATGTGAGCAAAATAGGAATGGGTGGGCTTATAGAGTTACAAAACAAAACCATAACTTTAGCACAGGCGTCGGGCATGTCGCTTACAGATGCTGCCAACTCTATGGCTGGCACTATCAATCAATTTGGCTTAGAGGCAAGCGAGGCATCACGAGTGATAAACGTTTTGGCGGCAGGCTCAAAGTATGGTGCTGCCGAAATACCTGAGCTTGCAATGTCCTTTAAGGTTGTTGGTGCTGCTGCCAACGCGGCAGGACTCTCCGTAGAACAGACGGCAGGAGCAATAGAGGTGCTTTCAAAAAACAACCTTAAAGGAGCCGAGGCAGGCACAGCACTACGCAATATCATGCTTAAGATGCAAACATCGATGGGCATAGATTTTCGCAACACCACTCTCACTGAGGCACTCGACAAGCTACGTCCAAAACTCCGCGATGCAACGTACCTATCATCGCTTTTTGGTATGGAAAACGTGGCAGCAGCGCAATTTCTAATCACAAATGCTGACGCAGTTAAAGAGATGACAGACAGAGTAACAAACACGTCAGTTGCCACAGAGCAAGCAGCTATCTCTACCGATACATGGTCGCATCGTCTTAAAATACAGACAGCTTATATAAACGACACCTTTATGACCATCACAGAAAATAGCAAAGGAATACTCAATTTTTTACAACTTGGAAGTAATTTGAGTAATATATTTCTTTCGTTCAGCCCCTTGCTCTCTGCTATTGGTAGTGGATTTAAAGCAGTAGGTGCTGGTTTATCAGGGGTAAACAATGTACTTAAAGCCACAAAAGCCCTAACCATTGCAATGCGAGCAGGCGATATGATAAAATATGCCGAGGCAGTAAAAAGCTACGGCATAGCAGGACGCATAGCCTCTGCCGGGGTATGGATGAAAACCATAGCCGTGAAAGCATTCTCAATTGCATCACGCGCCACAATCCCCGCACTAATCGGTATGGTGGCTCAAACATGGGCATGG
>JAVVZN010000370.1:0-1984 GCA_036650555.1 Rikenellaceae bacterium | reverse complement strand
AATACCCCATTTCTTATTTTGTAGCAAACGCACCGCCCTCTAAAGGCCAGTATGGGTTTTGATACAAAGAAGAAGTTGTTGCATCGTTGAATGTTGGAGAACAAATACGTAGGTCTTGTATTCCTAGTGGACTTAGATAGTGAGCCATACGCCATGTCAAACCATTGTAAGCCATAGTCTGAGCTTTTTGGAAAATACGTATGTAATCGCTATTAGGTTTCGATTTCAAGAATACATTAAGAGTCTTCTCTGTAAACATAGATTCATTTTTACAGTTCCATATTTTCATCCCTTCAAATTGGTATGGGTCTGTGATTAGTTGATCCATTGACCTCCAGCGAGTGATGTCGTCAAGACGCATGCCTTCGCCGATAAACTCACATCTACGATCACGACGTATGCTGAATAGTGTGGCATCCACCAACTTGCCACCCGACCAAGCTGCCCAGTCGAGTTTGCCCTCTTCTGTCATGTTTGTGTTGTTGATTGTGACTTGATAGTCGCCATCATTCTCAACATTCACACCTGCACGTTTACGAATTGCTTTCCAATATTTCTGTGCATCTGCATCAAGAGATTTGCTTTTCTCGTAGCAAGCCTCGGTGTAGGTGAGGTAAGCCTCTGAAGCACGGAAGCTAGGAGCCGACGCATAACCAGTTGAGTTGCAATGGTTGCCGTCTGGGCTAAGGTATTTTCTAAGTGTATATCCAGTTAGGTACATATCTACAACTACCGAAGAAGAGATGTTTGGAACCTTAGGTTCGTACTCAGCCCCATTGTTAATCTTATCGGCGTTGGTTACTATATTTATTTGTCCTGGAACTTTAAGAAACAGAAGTGCGCGTGAATCACGATTATCAACAAGTTTCATGATGTCGCCAAGATCTTCACATTTTGACCCTGCTGCATACCAAGGTTTGCCATCTTTATCAACGAAAGCTTGAACCAAACTACGAGAAACTCCAATACCGCCATTACTTTTTGAGGCATATTGACTCACAATGTTCTTCGATAAGCCAGAGTTGTATTGACGCCACATTAGAACCTCAGGATATTTTGAAAGGTCGTCGTCGGCAAACATTAAATAGTAAGGGTTTGATATGCCTGGTTTATCAATACGTTTGTATGTGTTTTCTGTAAGAGAGTATTTATCGGCTATTATCTTCGATTCTTTCATTGCTACGTCTAAGAAATAACCTATCTCAGCGTCGATGTTACCTGTTGGGTAGGCATAGCTACCGAATGCTTTCGACTCGCCTGGCCATCCTGCTCCTTTAGGAACAAAAGGAGTGCCTTTAAAATTTTTCAAGAATGTGCCTTCATACAGAGCCACACGTGCTTTGTAGAGTATTGCCACGTCTTTGAACAGGCGGTTACGTTTTCCATCGGGTGCCACAGCTTTCATCATGTCGATAGCTTTGTCGAGGTCTTCTAGTATAAAACGAGCCACTTCATTTCGAGGTGATCGTTTAGATGCCTCCACCAATATATTCATATCGTTTTTTAGAAGGGTCTTTACTATTGGAAAGTCGCCATATCTTTTCAGATGTTCAAAATATGCAGCAGCGCGGAAGAAATACATCTCACCAATATAATGTTTGATTAGATCTTTATTGCCTTTGATCTTACCTGCTTCGTATTTTGGTAACACTGCATCAAAAAAGAAGTTTGCATTGTAGATCTTACCAAAATCCCACTTTTTATCGCTTGAAGGCACACTATAACCTTTGTCGATCATTCTTTCAGGAACGATAATGTTCATCTGGTTGTCGGTTTGGGCATCTGATCCTCCTAGTCCCCAGTCATTTACCATGAACTCGTTGTTGTTTGTTGAAGGATTCGGAATAGAACCGTTTGTGTACATATTAATTGCGTATGCACCTAGCTCCTCTTCTGAATTGAAATAGTTGTCGGGAGTTATGATCGATCCTGGAGCAATGTCAAGGTATTTATTGCAAGAGGTGGTACCACCTAAAGCAACAAT
>JAVVZN010000369.1:0-1992 GCA_036650555.1 Rikenellaceae bacterium | reverse complement strand
AGTGCTGACTCAAAAAACACATTGTCATCGGTTGATAAAGCACATAATTCAAAGATTTCATTATCCATGTTTGCTGTGTGTATTGCACTTTGATTTATCACCTCCTCAATTATGGTGTCGCTATTCCAGAAAAAATTTGCAGTTTTGTTTTCAATAGAGTACATTTCTGTAATTATTAGGTTAAAAAATATGATATTTTCGATAGACTCTATTCGATGTTAATAATGATATGCTCTTTAGCTCATCAAACATAGTATTAGACTCCTCTCCTACCGGTATTGTCTTGTAGGCAAGCCACGACTCTCCAACAAAATTTATTATTATATCTTCAATCATCTGAGGTAGCATATCTTGTTGCATGGGGTGCGATATAGTGATACTGTAAACCAGTGTTAGTTTGTCGCTTCTGACTACCTCTTTTTTAAGAAGATGATATAGTGTCTTACGCACCTTGTAATCGGCTGTGATCAGTGTCTTTTCTAACCATGGAAAATCGTTGTTGCCAATATAATAGTCAGATGGCTCTACTTTGCCATTTTGCATCAGATAGTCTATGCTTTTGTTTATGTATGAAATAATGTTATCTATCAGTATCGGTTTGGCGTATGTGATTATCATTTTATTAAGATTTTAATGTTGATATGATTTGAATGTATTGTTGTAATGAGCTGTTTGCCAATGCCTGTTCGTTCATCACTTGAAGAACTTTGCTTGCTGTGAGCCAAGCTGTGGCGTCTGTGAGTAAATCTGGAAAATCTGTTAGCGATGATATTGAAACTTGCGCCTTTGCAATCTCTATCACATGTGCCGTCGCTGTTGGTAGAGAATAGTATGTTAATGTGTCGGCGTTTATAATTGCAATCGGGCGCACACTACCGCCACGTAATGACTTAAATCGTTGCCGTAACATGATCTTCTCCGTTGGTTTATGAGCTTCAAACACAGAGCGTTGCCATCCTTGCATTTTGAACTCCACTAGACGTATGAAATTCAAGGGTAGCTTAACGCTGCCGCTGCCATCTGGGCCTATCGTAATTATTGCCGTTTTGAAGTCAATGATGTTGTTTGCCAGTGATAACGGTGCGTCGGCTAGTGTTTGGTTTGCTGCCTCTAGCAGAAAAGCATCAATAGGAAAATTTAAGGCAATGGTTTCGTTTGTTCCAACTTCATCTATACGCTGTCGTACCTTTAGTATTAGTTCGCTTCTTGTCATAATTATCTGTTGTTAAGAGGTTTGTCTATTCAGTGAAATCAGGAAAATCGTAGCCTTGCGACAATGCAAATTTTTTGATTTTTCTACATGTTAAATTGTAATCTAGCTCCACCGATAAATTTCTTCGTATCCATTCAATTGCCATCTGAGCAGAGTGTATTCCTTCTATCATCGTTGCTTCTTTTCTCTTTTGTGATATGATTTTAATCGGTTTTTCAATAGTTGTTTGATCGTCTATATCATATATGATAAAAGATTTCCCATAACCGCCATCCGTTTCTATTGCTTTTTGAAGTATTGGATCGTCTGTGATAAGTGATCCGTGTATTCTGTAAGGTTTAGATTGCCCACCTTTGAATGCAATAGACATCTGACGATCATTTATTGTGACTGTTGTTAGCAGTTGCAGACTATTTAATGAAATATATCTCTTTATCATAATTCTAATTATTTATGCTGATTATAGGTTGTTGTGGAAAGTGTGGTTTTATAAAAAGACCTGCTCTAATTATTTAAAGCAGGTCGCCGTAAAGACTATGATTATGCTTTAGGTTTCACAATACAATGACAGTCAGGGTAACATAATGTTAGCGCGCTAACCTCTTGTATCACCTTAGCATCTGCATTTTTAACACCAGAGCGTTTGAGGTCAAGATCTGTCATGCTCATAGGAACAAATTCATGTTTCACAACATGTTCAAGGTCGAGTATGAGCCCATGATCTTCCCATCCTGCCTCGCGGAACAATGGCGCTAACACAATATCGAGAGTTCCAAAAT
>JAVVZN010000368.1:0-2005 GCA_036650555.1 Rikenellaceae bacterium | reverse complement strand
CGATATTGACAAACTGTTTGCTAAACATTTGGGCAAAGATGTAAGAATTGCCTCACCAACACTCTACGTAACTGAAGATTCAGTTGAAAAAGTAAATTCACCTCAATACTCAACAGCTGTCGGATTACTACTTAAAGGAATGGTTGTTGGACGAACAACAAAAACAATATTACTAAAAAAGGCACGTCCACTATTGCCTCCACAAGAAGAAGAAAGAGCTGATTATTATGCAACACCTCAACAACAACATCAGCGCCAAATCTACAATGCCACACCACACACAAGAGAGAAAGTGACACAAACCGACACATCTTTCTCACAACAAGATAGTGAAGATGATAATGAGAACGTAGGTGTTGAGGAAGATTTTCCACAAACAGAGAAAAAAAGCAAAGGCATTGGCGGATGGTTCAAGTCTAACGCTAAAAAGGTGAAAGAAATTTTTGATCCAGAGGATCTTGAAGACGATGCGCTTTAATAATATGTGCCTATTTTGTTAAAATAACAAAATAGGCACACTTGAATAATAATAAATAATATAACCATACTCATAATTTTGAGGTTTTCTAGTAAAAAATGTTATGACCGAAATTATTGATTGTTTAAATTACGATTCACCTGATACATCTAATATAATGGTTATTGGTGTAGGAGGAGGTGGAAGTAATGCTGTAAAGTACATGTACGACATTGGCATCCATAATGTATATTTTATGGTATGCAACACCGATGCACAAGCCTTGCAACGCAGTCCAATACCTCTAAAAGTTCAGCTTGGGAATAAATTGACGGGCGGTCTTGGAGCTGGCAACCAACCAGACAAAGGTCGTGATGCCGCTCTTGAGAGCATAGAAGAGATCAAAGAACAGCTTGTAAGTTCAAATGTGAGAATGGTGTTCATCACAGCTGGGATGGGCGGAGGAACAGGCACTGGAGCAGCCCCAGTGATAGCACAGATTGCACGAGAGCTAGACATCCTTACAGTAGGAATTGTTACCATACCTTTCCGTCTTGAAGGTCCTAAACGCCTGCGTCAAGCAGAGAAAGGATTAGAAGAGATAAAACAGCATGTTGATTCACTACTTGTGATCGACAACGAGAATATATGCAAAATGTATGGCGATCTTGATTTTTCCGATGCCTTTGGAAAAGCCGACGACATTCTAGCAATAGCTGCAAAAGGCATTGCTGAGGCAATAACAAAAGAGCACAAAGTCAATGTAGACTTTGCCGACGTGCACACCACAATGAGCAACAGCGGTATAGCACTACTTGGTTATGCGTCGGCAGATCTTGGCAAAGAAAACATTGCAATAGAACTGACCGAGAGAGCGCTTATGTCGCCTCTACTTAACCAAAACAACATACACGGAGCACAAGATATTCTTATCAACATATCATGGAATAAATCTGAGCTTAAAATGAGTGAGCTTCACGCCATTATAGGGCATGTTCAAGCAGCAGCAGGAAGCAATGCCAACATTATATGGGGTGCAGGATCAGACTCAACATTAGGCGAAAGCGAGGTTAGTTTAATCATTATAGCAACAGGATTCCAAAATGCAGCGAAGATAGAGTTAGGAGGCAACATTATAACTCAAAACATTTCTCACGTAACCGATAAAACAACTTCCGCCGCAGAACCTATCTCCGCAGCACCTGAAGAGATTCAACATCTAGACCTAAATGAGGAGCCCAAAGCAGCCGAAAAACCAGCCGATGAAGATGATCAAATTCAAATAAAAGATAGTGAACCAACTGCTGCGCAAGCTGAAGATCCATCGAAACAAGAGATAGAAATAGCTATTGAGCAGATGCACTACGTGTCGCTCGACGATATAACTGAGGTGAAACCAGAACCAAAACCGACAACCGACGACAATGAGTTCACTCTATCAGACAGTTCGTCAGTGGTGTTAAATCATCTATCAGACAAAAATGATTCAAACAAAGTTGAGAGCCATGCCTCTCAACCACTACTATTCGACAACTTCTACGATGATCT
>JAVVZN010000367.1:0-2022 GCA_036650555.1 Rikenellaceae bacterium | reverse complement strand
AGCTTTTTTTATTAATACGCAAATTATGATTACACACCAAACGCAAATCAGAGTACGCTACGGAGAGGTTGATCAAATGGGATTTCTCTACCACGCACATTATGTTGAATATTTCGACACGGCACGCACTGAACTCATACGTTCGTTGGGCATTACAAATCGTGAGTTGGAAGAGAAAGGCATTATGCTTCCTGTGTTAAATGTCAATATCAACTATGGAACACCTGCCACCTACGACGATCTTATCACCATACGCACAACACTACGTGAGATGCCGAGAGTGAAAATAACATTTCATTACGAGGTTTTAAGAGGTGAAGAACTGCTCACCACAGGGAGTGTGACACTGGCTTTTATGAATAGCAAGACAAAACGAGCTATACGTCCACCACACGAATTGATGGAAATTTTAGCACCATATTTTAAATAAGTTGGCTGGGATCTACATACATATTCCGTTTTGCAGGGCATTATGCCACTACTGCAACTTCTATTTTTCTCTTTCTGAAGAGCGAAAGGAACAGATGAGTAGTGCCATACTAAAAGAGATAGAACTTAGCCACCACTACTTTCAGCAATCGGATAAGATCACCACACTCTACATTGGTGGAGGCACCCCCACGCTTTACTCTGTGGAGAAGCTACAACAATTCATAGAAAAAGTAAAATCCACATTCGGCATATCAGATTTTGAAGAGCTAACCATAGAGGCTAATCCCGACGATCTGACCGATGACTACCTCGAAAAGTTGTCAAAAACAGATTGCAATCGACTTAGCATTGGAGTACAAAGTTTCAATAATGACATACTAAAATTTCTAAATCGCCGTCACGATGCCTCTGAGGCAATAACAGCAATTAGGAATGCTCGCCAACACGGTTTTTCAAACATATCAATAGATCTTATCTACGGCATTCCATCTCAATCATTAGAGATGCTAAGCGAAGATCTACAAACAGCCATATCTCTATCACCAGAACATCTGTCGGCTTATCACTTGACAATAGAAAAAGGCTCATTATTTGCAAAAATGGAGCAGCAAGGCAAATTCACTCCGATAGAAGAGAGCGAAAGTGAGAAACATTTTGCCTTAGTGTCTGGCACATTGCGCAGTGCAGGTTACGACCACTACGAGGTGTCGAACTTTGCCAAACCAAACCATAAAGCCATACACAATAGCTCTTACTGGAGAGCAAAACCATATCTAGGTATTGGACCATCGGCTCACTCTTTCGATGGCAGAAATGTTAGGCGATGGAACGTGGCATCAAATATTGCATATTTAAGAGCCATTGAGAACTCCACTCCCTACTACCAAAGCGAAACACTCACCCCAGTAGATCGTTACAACGAAGATATAATGACAATGCTACGCACCTCAGTAGGTGTAGATGCCTCATACATTGAAGCCACCTACGGAGCTCCTCTGAAAAGAGAGCTAATGAAATCATCGCAAAAATTCATCGCCACCTCAGAAATAATAGTTGAAGGCACAACACTACGAATTTCTCCTGAAAATTTTCTTAAATCCGACTATATAATAAGTAGCCTATTCATGTAACCATTTGCTCCATGGCAGCTCTAAAAATAAAAAATATTGTTATTAATTTTGATATATAGATTTTAATATTCTATCTTTGCAATCGAAATAAGGCGTCCATTATGGACATAATTGGGAATCCGATTAAAATTCGGAGCTGTACCCGCAGCTGTAATCCTTTATACACCGCTTAAAATTCTTTGCCACTGTTACTTTTTTGTGATGGGAAGGCTTTAAGAGGTAAGGAGAGCCAGAAGACCTACCACTATTTCAATGTACCATTACACGCTTCGGGTAAAAAGCTGAAAATGGATAGTTGATATATCATATCCAGACCTTTATCTTCTCTCCTTTATCACTTTTTATTCTTTTATTAACCTTATGCCAAACGGCTAAATTAATTTTCTTTAAAAGAATGAAAAAATTTCTATTCCTTTTCTCGCTACTTTTTGTAGCAATCACATCATGTAGTAAAAACGAC
>JAVVZN010000366.1:0-2032 GCA_036650555.1 Rikenellaceae bacterium | reverse complement strand
TAAGGATAGCTGCAATGAATGATTGGTCTACATCGAGGGTAAATGGTAGTCTTCCCCAGAATAGAGAGAACACACCAATTGTGATCACAGCATCGTGGAGAAGTGATATAACACCTCCCATTGCCCATTCCCAACGACGGAAACGTACGGCAATATATAGTCCAATGGCAAGAAGAGAGAAGATAACGGCGATAAACGCATTTCTCTTTATGTCGTGCGCCACACTCGGACCAACTTTATCTGAACTGATAATACCATTTATGTTGTTGTTTGTTGCAAAATCATCGAATGAAAGCTTTTCAGCATATAGAGGAAGAAGAGCGTTGTACATCATTTTGTTGATTTCGTTTGTAACGGTTTGGTCTTCAGAATCGAATTTGTATTGAGTGACAATACGCATTTGATTTTCACCACCAAATTGTTTCACCTCCAAACTACCTTCAAACACGTTTTCTAGAGCAGAACGAACGTCGTCGGCAGTACGATTTTGGTCGAAACGGATAACGTAAGCACGTCCACCAGAGAAATCAACACCGTAGCTCATACCGCGTATGATGAACGATGAGCAAACAATTATGATTAGTGATGCAGAAACTATATATGTGTATTTACGAATACCAACAAAGTCGAATTTTGTATTTGAAAGGAAATTCTCTGTGAATCTGTTTGAGAAACGAATTTTCTTATCGCTTTCAACCATCGCAACAAATATAAGGCGAGTGATGAAAATAGCACAGAATAACGATGTTACGATACCGATGATAAGAGTTGTTGCAAAACCTTGAACTGGACCTGTACCGAAGATAAACAGCACGATACCAGTGATAAGTGTTGTGGCGTTACCGTCGATGATTGCAGAGTAGGCATTTTTGAAACCGTCAGCAATCGAAAGACTGACCCCTTTACCAGCTCTAACCTCTTCTTTTATACGCTCGTAGATGATTACGTTGGCATCAACCGCCATACCCATTGTAAGCACAATACCTGCAATACCCGGAAGTGTAAGCACCGCTCCGAATGAGGCGAGAATACCGAATAGGAAGAACAAGTTGGTTAGAAGTGCAATGTTTGCAATCAAACCTGCTGTGTTGTAGTATAGGATCATATATAGAAGTACGAGGGCAAAGGCAAGTATAAACGACATCATACCTGAGGTGATAGATTCTTGTCCTAGTGTTGGACCAACTACTGCCTCTTGAATGATACGTGCAGGAGCAGGAAGTTTACCAGACATAAGCACGATAGCAAGGTCGCTTGCCTCGTTGTATGTGAAACCACCAGTGATGCTTGAACGTCCGCCTGATATTTCACCGTTTACACGAGGTGCAGAATACACATAGCCATCAAGTGCGATAGCAATACAGCCACCAACATTATCGGCAGTCATTCTAGCCCATGTACGAGCACCAGCAGGGTTCATGATCATAGAAACTTCGGCAGCAGAGCTGTTTTGTTGGTATTCAGGATTTGCCTTAACCACAGCTGCTCCATCTAAAGGAGCTTTACCATCTTTTGTAGATGCTTTGATTGCGTAGAGTTCAAATACTGAACCAGCAGGATCAATTGATTTTACACCCCACATTAGTTTAAGATCGCGAGGCAACAACGCTTTTATTTGTTGCATTGCGAATATGGTGTTTATCTTAGATGTGTCGGATGCTAATGCGTGACCAACAATCGGAGTTTGGTATGCACCACCTGTTTGTGGGTCGATCATTGGGTTCAACAATTTGAAAAGCGGCATGTTTTTGCTCGCATTTTCAGCTGTAAGTGTTGAATCTGAGATAAGTGAATCTAACGCTGATTTTGCAACAGAATCTGTTTTTACATCAGCAGTGGCAAGTGTTGTTGAATCTTTTACAAGGCTATCTGCTTTTACAACTAAAGAATCAGCACTACCTGTCATTTCGTTTAGAGTAACAAGGCGAGTGTTTACTTGTTGGAGGAGAGGAAGAAGTTCGGTGTTGTTGTATGTTGCCCAGAACTCCAAAGATGCAGTTCCTTGCAGAAGTTTACGCACACGTTCTGGTTC
>JAVVZN010000365.1:0-2033 GCA_036650555.1 Rikenellaceae bacterium | reverse complement strand
GGGGCAAATCATAAAGGTGAGATTGCAGCGTTGTGTGCCATAAGTGAGCCGGACTATGGGCTAATCACAAACATCGGCAAAGCGCATCTCGAAGGGTTTGGTGGTGAAGAGGGAATAATCGAAGGCAAAGGCGAGATGTTCGATTTTTTGTTGAATAATGGCTCTGTGGCGTTTTATAATAGTTCGTTGCCTCATCTCTCTGATATGATTGCTAAGCGTGTTGGCTTGCGAAGTGTTGCCTACAATTCATCGTTGATAACCACAAACCACCTATCTTCAATCGACGGAATAAGTTTTATCTATAAAGATCAAAATGTAACGACCCATCTCACTGGTGAATACAATCTATACAATGTGCTAACAGCCATTGCGGTAGGATGCTATTTTGATGTTGAAGATGCAGATATAATTAGTGCTATATCATCTTATATACCTCACAACATGCGTTCTCAGCTAATGGAAACATCGGTTAATCGTGTGATAGTCGATGCCTACAATGCTAATCCTTCTAGCATGAGCGAGGCGTTGAAAAATTTTAACCGCCATGCTGCAACCAAGAGATGCTATATTCTAGGGCAGATGAATGAGCTTGGAAGTTATAGCGCAAAAGAACATGCAGCTGTTGTGAGCGAAGTTGAGTCTGTGATGGTAAAAAATAGATATGCAGTTGCCATATATGTAGGAAAGGAGTTTCGAGGGTTGTCGTCTAGCTCTAAAGCTATCTGGTTTGAAACTGCTGCTCAGGCACATGAGCATCTGAAAATCCATAAATTATCGGGCTACGACATTCTCCTCAAAGGATCGCGTGGCGTGGAATTGGAAAAGTTGTTAGATCTGTTATAAAACTAGGGTATGAAATTCGTTAGTCTGTTTTTTAGTGTTATAAACTACATCATCACCATAAGTCTATCTGTGGTGCTTGCTGCGTCTTATTTCGCATCAATAATATCTCCTGCATCGGTATGGTGGTTGTCTGTGATAGCTATTGCATCGCCAGTTTTGATCATAGCTGTGCTTATAACTTTTCTCTATAATCTAGTTCGCCTTAACTTCCTAGCCATCGTTCCGCTTGTGGTGCTTATCGTCGGCATACCCAAAATCAATGGTCAATTCAATGTAACCTTCTTAAAAGGCTATGATATCCCATCTAATTCGATCAAAATAGCATCTCATAATGTCCGTGTCTTGGTTGATGCCTCGTGGCATAATGCTGTGGATTCCACAGTGGCATTTGTGAAGAAAGAAAAACCAGATATAATTGCCTTTCAAGAGTTCTACGTAACTAAAGGCGTTACAGCTGATTCCATAAATTCGTTGTTTGCTATCTATCCAAACTATTCTACGGCGTTTTATGATGCCGAAAATCGTGGTTTGGGCTTTGCAATATTTAGTAAATACCCAATCGTTAAAAAAGGCAAGTTACTATATAAAACTGATATTTGTGGCATGCAATGGGTTGATGTAGTGGTGCAAAACGATACACTACGCGTGTTCAATATCCACATGAAATCAAGTGGCATAGACGGTAATGATAAAATGCTTTTGAATGGTTCTATCTTGTCTGAAAATAATGTTGATTCAACCGAGAGAAATCGACTTAAAAACATAATAAAAAAAGTAAAAGCAAGTGCTGAAACAAGAGCTTTTCAAGCCGATACCATTTCTCAGATAATAGCCTCGTCACCTCATAATGTTGTGGTATGTGGTGATCTGAATGATGTTCCGTTTTCTTACACCTACAATAGCATAAAAGGCAATTTGAACGACACCTTCAAAGAGAAAGGTGGATTGTTTGCATATAGTTATAATCAACTTTATCGCTTGCTGAAAATAGACTATATCTTCACCTCTAAGAACTATGCGGTGTGTTCTTACAACTCTTTCGATGTCACATATAGCGATCATAATCCTATAATAGTTAATATTAATCGCAAAAAATAGGGGGGCTTTCGATTAATGTGCGCCAAAAATTGCACATCCTTGTTTAATTCAGTCCTCACGTACTTAAGTACGCTGCGGGTGAATTAAGTAGT
>JAVVZN010000364.1:0-2037 GCA_036650555.1 Rikenellaceae bacterium | reverse complement strand
ATGTTCTTTATCGACCGACGATGAAAGTATCTGTTTTGATAGTTCGTCCACCAAATTTTTCTGTATCACTCGTTTTATTGGACGTGCACCAAATTGCGGGTCATATCCTTTCTCAGTCAGATAATCTATTGCGCTATCTTCAAATCTGATCTCAATATTCACCTCTTTCAATGTTTTTTTCAAAGATGAAAGTTGTAGTACCACTATTTCTCTCACCTCTTTCATTGTTAGAGGAGTGAACATTATTATATCGTCAATACGATTCAGAAATTCAGGACGTATGGTCTGTTTCATAAGTTCAAACACTTCGGCGGATGTTTTCTCCACTATCTGAGTACGGTTTTCGTCGTTAAGATTCTCAAAGTTATCGTTTATAATATGTGACCCTACATTTGAAGTCATTATAATAATAGTGTTTTTGAAATCCACCGTACGACCTTTGTTATCGGTCAAACGTCCATCGTCGAGCACTTGCAATAATATATTAAACACATCGGGATGCGCTTTCTCTATCTCATCGAGCAAAACCACTGAATAAGGCTTACGTCGCACAGCCTCTGTTAGCTGTCCACCCTCATCATAACCCACATATCCGGGAGGCGCTCCAATTAATCGTGACACAGAATGTCGTTCTTGATATTCGCTCATATCAATACGGGTAAGTGCGTTCTCGTCGTTGAACAGAAACTCCGACAAGGCTTTTGCGAGCTCTGTTTTTCCAACTCCTGTGGTGCCAAGAAATATAAACGATCCTATCGGACGTTTGCTATCAGAGAGCCCGGCTCGCGAACGACGAACAGCATTTGAGATGGCTTCAATGGCAAGCTGCTGACCCACCACACGCTTGTGTAGTTCTGTTTCCATGTGTAGTAATTTCCGACGCTCACTCTCCAACATACGGTTCACAGGAATGCCAGTCCAACGCGAAACAATCTCAGCAATATCATCCGATGTTATCTCCTCTTTAATCAACGATCCATTATCTCCTCGGCGTTTTATCTCGCCACTAAGCCTCTCTATCTCTAACTCTGCATCGCGTATTTTTCCATAACGTATCTCTGCCACCTTACCATAATCATAGTTACGTTCAGCCTCTAAAGCCTCTTGCTTTAGATCATCTATCAACTGACGATTTTTTTGAATAAGGTCGATAATCTCACGTTCAGCATTCCATTTTGCACGTAGCTCCATGCGTTTAGAGTTCATCTCTTCAATCTCACGAGTCAGCTCTTCAATTCGTTTGGTGTCGTTCTCACGTTTTATAGCCTCTTTCTCTATCTCTTTCTGGCGCACCTTACGATCCAACTCATCAATCTCTTCAGGCACAGAATTCATCTCCATCCTAAGTTTAGCAGCAGCCTCATCAATAAGGTCGATTGCTTTATCGGGCAAAAAACGATTTGTTATGTAACGCTGAGAAAGCTCCACCGCTGCAATTATAGCCTCATCACGAATACGTATTTTATGATGCGACTCATAACGCTCTTTCAATCCACGAAGTATAGATATGGCATCAATTGTTGATGGCTCATCAATCATAACCTTCTGAAACCTACGTTCTAATGCCTTATCTTTCTCGAAATATTTTTGATATTCGTCGAGTGTTGTTGCTCCAATAGCTCTTAATTCGCCTCGCGCAAGCGCAGGTTTAAGTATGTTTGCTGCATCCATCGCTCCGTCGCCTTTACCAGCACCAACAAGAGTGTGTATCTCATCAATAAATAGAAGTATCTCGCCATTTGACTCCACCACCTCTTTCACCACGCCTTTCAAACGCTCTTCAAACTCACCTTTGTATTTTGCTCCAGCAATAAGTGCCCCCATGTCGAGCGAGAATATCTGTTTTGTCTTTAGGTTCTCAGGTATGTCACCACTCACAATCCTATGAGCAATTCCCTCGGCAATAGCTGTCTTACCAACGCCCGGTTCACCCACAAGTATAGGATTATTTTTTGTTCTACGCGATAGTATCTGCAACACACGTCGTATCTCCTCATCACGTCCAATCACAGGATCGAGTTTTCCGCTACGCGCAAG
>JAVVZN010000363.1:0-2052 GCA_036650555.1 Rikenellaceae bacterium | reverse complement strand
GTTTGATTGTTTTCCGCCTTGTGTTACAAATATTGCGCTACCAAAGTGACTAATTGTTAATGTTTGCTTATCGACATTACTCTCTATTAAATATTTAGATGTTATAGCATTCAGCGAAATATCAACATGGTGGATGTTGCAATTAGCGTCGATGGCAATGTAATTTCCTTCGTGATAATGAATGATCGTAAAGCCATTACTGTTGTTTATCTGTTCTTTTACCGAAAACTTGCACACATTCTCAATGCCACTGCTGCCATAACGTATGTTGTGTGCTTTTTCTAATGTGCCGTCGATAGCGATTGCTGCTGTGGTGTTTAGGTCGAGATGACGTATCTCTGTTCTTTTTGATCTTGTTTGTGCCATGGTTTTTGAGATTAGTTGGTTTCCAATAATGATTTTTGTTTGATTAATTCATAGAATGTATTTCTGTCGTCGTCGATCTCTTCCGATGTCTCATCTCTGTCGTCTTTTATTAATTTATCGAGTTCTTTGATGATAGTGGTGATCTCTTTCAGAAGTTTTGCAGTTTCTACATTCATCTCTTGTGATGATGAAATGTCTGAAAACTTAGTGGTTAGTTCATGTCGAAGAGCCTCTATCATTATTATGAAATCATCTTGACTTGGGTTTGATTTAGATATTTTTTTTCTCATATATAATATTGTATTGTAATTGTAAGTGTTTGCAAATATAATACATTAGCTAATATCTTGTAATAGCAATTATAATGATTTATGTTTTCACTGTAATGATTATTGTGATTACATTTTTTATTTTAATTATATTGTACCTATATTTGCAATGTATAATTTTAAAACTACAATAGGTATGATTTCATTAATTGCATCAGGAGTAGGGCTGGTTGGCTCGCTCCTAGGCGGATTAGGGGCAAGAAAAAAGGCGAAAAAAGCCAACAGTATGCTCGACGACCGTCAGAGATCTCTCGACGATTGGTATCGAAAAGAGATGAATACCGACTTCCTCGACACGGATGTCGCAAAATCAACATTGTCGTTTATCGGCAATAAAAATAAGAAAGCAGAGAACGCCATGCGTAACTCTGCAATAAAACGCTCCACAACGGCTGAGGAGCGTGTGGCTATGGCTTCGGCATTAAATCAAAACTATGCCGATTCTGTGTCACGACTTGCCGGAATGGGAACATCACGCAAAAATCAGTTGCAAGGAACTTATATGAATGAGAGTAACAAACTCGCAAATATGAAGTATCAGAATCAGATTAATAGTGCATCGACAACTGGTGAACTCGGTGAAATGGTTGGCAATGTGGTTAATCAGATTTCGATGCTTGATGGTCATGGAGTGTTCAAAAAAAGAGATAAATCTAATAATGAGGAGGCGTAAAAATGTATAGATTAGAAAAAGAAGGTAAATCAATGGGCGTTGCTGAAGATGCAAAAAGGTCGCGTAGCAATTACGTCAGTAACCTTGATGATTATTTAAGTGGTAAAGAAAAATTCAATCGTGAAGTTGATAATCCTGTTTATGGGGTGATTGAAAAATTGGGTGATGTAAGTGAAAATGAGAAACGTCGTAAATGGGAGCGGGCAGCTGCACTGATGGGTTTAAACTCTGTTTTCTCAACTTTAGGCGGAGTTATTTCTGCCTCTTCAGGTGTGAAGCCAGTGATGCCTAGTAAAAGACCATTCGATTACGCCATGGCTCAGATAGATCGTGCAGATAAGAATAGTCGCACAGATTATAACCGTTACTACCAATCACAACTTGCTGAGGCAATACGTTCTAAGCGCAGATCCGATGCCATTTCAGACAACTATCTCGATGGGCTTAATGATCTACGCCGTGATGATGCGCGAGAGAATATCTATAACCGTAAGATGGAATCTGATTTTGAGAAACAACAGATCAAAGATAATGCTGCCATGGAGCGTCTGGAACGTGTTTCTCAAACGAGAAATATGAAAACGACGGCGCGCTCTAGTGTTAAATACAATCCTGAAACATATGTGAAGAACCATAACGGGCGGCGCGTGCCACTCTACAAAGATGATGTGACAAAACTCTATC
>JAVVZN010000362.1:0-2070 GCA_036650555.1 Rikenellaceae bacterium | reverse complement strand
GATTTTCCATATCTACATCTTCAATTGAATTGTGAAAATGAGTTCTACCCTGCCCCAGATTGGTATTACAACTTTGAATACAAAGAAGAGGATCAACGTGGATACCAACACACTGAAGACTTACTAACCACAGGTGTATTTGAAGTAGATTTCACAAAAAATCAAAGTATAATCATCTCATGTTCATTAAACGAGATTGATCCTGCATTCTCAAACGAAGAGTTTGAAAAAGAGTTAGCACGTCGATCTGAAAAAATTGAATTTATACCATGTCTTCTACACAGTGCTCGACAATTCATCATAAAGCAAGGTGAAGAGACGAAATTAATAGCTGGTTATCCTTGGTTTGAACGCCGCGGACGCGACACTTTCATTGCCACTCCATGGCTAACACTAACACAAAACAACACAGAAGACTGCCTTGCAATCTTGCACAGCGAAGTAGCCAAAATGCGCGATGGTTTATTCCAATGTTTTGAAAACTTATACGAATCGGCCGACACCTCATTATGGTTCTTCAACGCCCTACAACAAACAGAAAAAGTGTTAGGCAATGAAATCATTTGGGAACAGTTTGGAAATACTATGATGGAGATCATCGACGCCTACGCATCAAAACTAGGTTCAAGAGGAATTGAAATGCACGACAATGGTCTTATTTGGGCATACAAACAAGGAGAAGCACTCACATGGATGGATATGTATGCAGATGGTCGAGCAGTCACACCTCGTTCTGGTTATGCAGTTGAGATCAATGCAATGTGGTACAATGCAATTTGCTACACCTTATTATTAGCAAAGAAACATAATGAAAAAGAGTTCGTACGAAAATGGAAAGAATATCCTAAAAAAATCAAAGAGAGTTTCAATAAAGTATTTTGGATGGAATCTGAAGGATATTATGCCGACTACGTAAATGAGGAAGAGAGAAACACACAAATTCGCCCTAATCAGCTCATTGGATGTGCGCTACCTTATAAAGTTGCTGATCCCGACAATATAAAAGCCGTGATCGACATTATTGACAAACATTTATTAACGAAGAAAGGTATTCGCACTCTATCACCAAACGATATAGATTACATTGGTAACTACGGTGGTGACGAAAAAGAACGTGCACTATCTCATCATCAAGGCACAACGCGTGCGTGGTTATTACCATATTATTTCGCTGCCAACCTTGCCATATACGGAAAAGAATTTCAACCAAAAGGCAACGAACTAATTAGTGGGTTTGAAGAGAACTTCTTAGACTACGGAATAGGCACTATTTCTGAATTATGCGATGGAAATCCTCCACACAAACCAGGCGGAGCTGTTTCGCAAGCCATAAGTGTAGGCGCAGTACTCCGAATGATCCAATTGATCAAAGGAGGAAAATAAATAATAAACAATTTCTAAGTAATGTTAAAGAATTAGTTGATGAAAGTATTAATGTTCGGTTGGGAATTTCCTCCTCATATTGCAGGAGGACTTGGTACAGCATGTTACGGATTAACAAGAGGTCTATCAAAAGCAGGAGTTGAGGTAAAATTCATAGTACCTAAAGCTTATGGCGACGAAGATCAGCGCTTTGTTAGGGTCGTTAATGCAAGTGATGTTGATGCCATATATTCAGGTCCTATTGAAAACGAAATTTGGAAGAGAGTCACATTTATACAAATAAACAGTAATATGGTTCCTTACTCTTCACCTGAAGAGTTTGAAGAACTGTCACAGCAATCCTCGCGAGAAATAACTCGCAGCGGTGATCTTTGGTCACAAAGATATACATTCTCTGGAGCATACGGCAAATCTCTAATGGAAGAGGTGGCACGCTATGCAGTTGTAGGAGCGCAAGTAGCAAGGGATATGGCTGGAGAATTTGATGTCATACATGCCCACGATTGGCTAACATATTACGCAGGCATAGCAGCGAAACAAGTTTCTGGAAAGCCACTAGTTGTTCATATGCACGCCACAGAATACGACAGAAGTGGTGAGAAAGTAAACAAAGCTGTCTACGAAATAGAACAAGCGGGAATGTCGGCTGCCGACAGAGTAATTGCAGTGAGTCACCTTACTGAAAAC
>JAVVZN010000361.1:0-2073 GCA_036650555.1 Rikenellaceae bacterium | reverse complement strand
CTTTTAGATGGATATAGAGAAGGTCAAGTTTTAGGAGAGATATGGGGCTACCAGACCGACGGATATTATTCCATAGATGATTTCAAACAAACCACCGATGGAGTAAAAGGATGGCAAGATAATGTATGGAACCTTAACGAAGGAGTGACTTCGATTAAAGGAACCAACGTACGTCCGGGCGACATCAAATTTAAAAATCTGAATGATTGGGGTTCGAGTAAGAACATGATCGACGCTGGCGAGAACACAGAGTCTAATCCGGGCGACCGTAAAGTCATAGGCAACACAACATTCCGCTTTCAATATGGCATAACTGCATCGGTAGGCTGGAAAGGCTTTGATCTCTCAGTTTTACTACAAGGAGTGGGCAAACGCGACATCTACACTAACGACCCACTTAGATTCTCATTTGGTCAAGGCACATTCTCAACTATCTACGACAGCCAGTTAGATTATTGGAAACCTATCAGCACCGATGTCAAAGATCCAAATTATATGCGTCCTCAGAAAGAAAACCCTGAGTTTTACAGAGTTTATGGTTCATGTGGTAATGTGGGTTCAAACCAAAGAACACAGACAGGTTATCTACTTGACGCATCATATCTAAGAATAAAAAATGTGACACTTAGTTATAATATTCCCAAACGAATTATCAACCATGCTAAGATAGCTGCTGCAAAAATATTTTTCTCTGGGGAAAATTTACATACTTTCCAAAATCTTCCAAAAGGTTACGATGCAGAGAGATCGGGATGGGGCTATCCATTTTACAGAACATTCTCAATAGGATTAAGTTTAACATTATAATTTATTGTTATCTTATAAAAATTTCAAATGCGGTGTGTAATGATATGATTTACTTTGATTTATAGTATAAGAGTGCTATGTGACTAAAATTAAACAATAACTTCACCACGCAGACGCATGACTTCTTCGGCTATATCTTTAAGCTTATATTTTTGAATTTTACCGCTGGCAGTCATTGGATAACCATCTACAAAAAATATGTATTTAGGTATTTTGTAGCGCGCTATTTTGTCGTTACAGAACGAACGTATATCTTCTTCACAGAGTTTTTCTCCCTCTTTAACTTTCACATAAGCCCCAACTTGCTCTCCATAGCGTGGCGAAGGAATGCCTGCCACCTCAACAGACTCTATCTGAGGCATTTTATATAAGAAATTTTCTATTTCACGTGGATATATATTCTCACCTCCACGAATTATCATCTCTTTACTACGTCCGGTGATTCGAAGATAACCATCTTTATCCATCACCCCAAGATCTCCAGAATGAAGAAATCCATTTTCATCTATCACAGCAGCTGTTGCCTCTGGATTGTTGTAGTAGCCTTTCATGATATTGTAGCCTTTACAACATATTTCACCTTGCACTCCAGCAGCAACTTCATTGCCTGTTTCTTGATCTAAAATTTTAACTTGAACAAAAGGCAACTCCCTACCAACGGTTGTGGCACGTATCTCGGCTGAGTCGGTGACCCTAGTGGCGGTCATACCAGGCGATGCCTCAGTAAGACCATAGACGCTTATAATATCTTTACAATTCATCTTACTCATCACCTGTTTCATGGTTTCAATCGGACAAGGAGCTCCAGCCATAATGCCAGTGCGAAGTGATGACAGATCAAACATATTGAACATTGGATGGTTCAGCTCGGCGATAAACATGGTTGGCACGCCATAAACCGCTGTGCAACGCTCCTTAGCAATAGAGGCAAGCACCACAAGTGGATCGAACTCCTCAACCATAACCATTGTGCCACTATGAGTGATGATAGCGCATAGGGCAAGCACCGCACCAAAGCAATGAAACATAGGCACACAGACTAGTAACCGATCATCGGGAGTGTAGTGCAGACATTCACCAACAGTATTTCCATTATTAAGAATATTATGATGCGACAACATAACCCCCTTCGGAAATCCAGTGGTGCCTGAGGTGTATTGCATGTTTACTGTATCGTGGGTTGAGATTGTGCTTTCAACTTTGTTTAAGGCATCGCTAGAGAGTGTGCCTCCTAACATGATAAGTTCTGAGGTGGTGTACATGCCT
>JAVVZN010000360.1:0-2073 GCA_036650555.1 Rikenellaceae bacterium | reverse complement strand
GACAAGAATCACCACAAAACCGTAGTGGAGTAGTAACGTTCCATATTTACGCTGTTGCCATAGGTTTTGACGTGCAGCAATAAAAATAAAATTTATGATTAAAATACCTTGGATAGCAATAAACCACCATGATGTATAGATTAGTTCTTTAACCGAAACAGCATCGTAGCCACTCTCAAGAAAAGTTGCTGCGCCAATAATGAAGGCATAGAGAGTAAGTAGTGCTGCCATAAAGCTGTATGATCCGCACAAATTTATAATTTTCTTCCACATAAAATCTAAATATACCGTTTTAAAACTTCGCAAGGTAATTAATTCTTGCAAAAATTGCAAACATAGGTATTTATGCTTAGCTTTTATTTTGCTCATATTATTAACTTTGCACAATAATTTTACATGTAACTGTTTTAAATTTATTAATCTCGTTCTTTTCAGCTCTTTTCGCCCCATGTTTCCGTTGTGTAAATTCTCATTTAGCTCGCTAAAATTGGATTTACAGAGCATAAATCGGTGTGAAAATAGCTATCAAATGACTTAGAAAACAAATAAAACAGCTTCTAAGTAGATTGTAGAATTTAGATGATTTGCTTTATTATATATAAAAATACTAATATTAAAATATATTGTCGTGGATATTTTTGAAAGAATTAAGAAAGATGCAGGCGGTCCTATCGGACAATACCTCACACTTAGTCACGGTTACTACTCTTTTCCAAAATTAGAGGGACCGATAGCACCTCGTATGATGTTTAGAGGCAAAGAGGTGCTAACATGGAGTTTGAATAACTATCTCGGACTTGCAGCACACCCCGAAGTAATGAAAGCTGATGCTGAGGCAGCAGCAGAATATGGGATGGCATATCCAATGGGTGCTCGTATGATGAGTGGTCAAACTGTTTGGCATGAGAAACTAGAACGTGAGTTGGCAGCTTTTGTGCATAAACCAGATGCTTTTCTTCTTAACTTTGGTTATCAAGGCATGGTTTCTATTATAGACACACTTGTCACAAGCAGAGATGTGATTGTGTATGATGCAGAGGCTCACGCATGTATCATTGATGGCTTGTTGTTGCATAAGGCCAAAGGGGGCAAACGTTATGTTTATCCTCACAACAATATGGAAAACTGCGAAAAACAAATTCAACGTGCAACTGCACTTGCAAAAGAAAATGGCGGAGGTGTCATGGTTATCACTGAGGGCGTATTCGGAATGAAAGGCGATCTTGGTAAGTTGGATGAATTGGTAGCGCTAAAGAAAAAATATGGTTTCCGTCTGCTTGTCGATGATGCTCATGGCTTTGGTACAATGGGTAAACGCGGTGCTGGCACTCCAGAGCATTTCAATGTTGAAGATGGTGTTGATGTACATTTCTCTACCTTCGCAAAGAGCATGGCAGGTATAGGTGCTTTTGTGGCTGCTGAAAAAGACATAGTGAACTACCTACGCTACAACATGCGTTCTCAAACATACGCAAAATCTCTCCCTATGCCTATGGTTAAGGGTGCTTTAAAACGTTTAGAGCTCATACAACAACATCCTGAATATAAAGAAAAACTTTGGACCATTGCCACAGCATTACAAAACGGTTTCCGCGCGCGTGGCTTGGAGATTGGTGTTACTCAATCGCCTGTTACTCCTGTCTACATGAAAGGTGCGGTTGAAGAGGCCACAAACATCGTTGTGGATTTGCGTGAGAACTACAACTTATTCTGTTCAGTGGTGACATATCCTGTGATTCCAAAAGGTGAGATCATCCTACGTATCATCCCAACAGCAGCTCACTCGCTAGAAGATGTGGAATACACATTGAAATGTTTTGCAGAATGTAAAGTTAAGATGGAAAACGGAGATTATAATAAGCCAATGCAAAATATGGCTGATCCTATGTAGAACTTTAGGTAACTAATTAGTCGTCGCTGAAAAAGTGCCTTAGGATTACTTTCCACGGAAACGGCACACATTTCACACATTTTGAGCTATGATAATGCTCACGTACATAAAGTACGCTCCGCTTGTCATAGCTCAAAATCTGCAAAATCTGCACCATTTCCCTGAAAAGCTGGTCGCGGGTT
>JAVVZN010000359.1:0-2093 GCA_036650555.1 Rikenellaceae bacterium | reverse complement strand
AAACGCTTCATCATTGAAAAGCAACATGCCACCACCACCTGTTGTGATGGTTTTGTTACCATTGAAACTCAACACTCCTACCTTTCCAAATGTTCCAGTGTGCCGACCTTTGTAGTAGCTACCAATACTCTCGGCAGCATCTTCTACTAACTCTATGTTCCATTTGCTACAAAGGGCAACCAACTCATCTAAGTGAACAGGATGACCAAAGGTGTGCATTGGAACACATGCTTTTATACGACGGTTTGTTTTTTTATTAAAACACTCACCAGAGCGTAATTCAGCGTTTTCATTAAGCCAGTCTGACATTTTTGATGGTGACAAACCCATTGTATCCATGTCTACATCTAGAAATACAGGTTCTGCGCCACAGTATGAAATTGCATTTGCAGTAGCAATGAATGTTAATGGCTGAGAGATGACCTCATCGCCTCGCTCCACACCCACAAGCATTAATGCCATGTGTAGGGCATTTGTGCCACTCACACATACAACCGCTTTTTTGGCACCAGTGTATTCAGCTACCATCTCTTCAAAACGATTTACAAACTCACCTACACTCGACACGTATGTGGTGTCGATACATTGTGTAAGATATTGTTTTTCATTCCCTGAAAATGTTGCAGCGTGCAATGGCACGAATGTATCATTTGGATAGAGCGAATGTATAAATTTAATGATTGATTGATACATTAATAAACAATATTAAGTAACTTAGAATAATTATAATTCTATTTTAAAAGCATAACCCACTCATTATGAATGAGTAAACAAATTAACAGAAACTATAATCGCTTTAACTATATGCAAAAGTATATTATATTTTTTATATTTGTGCCATATAACTGAAAAATATGTTTGACATTACCCGTTTTATATCTACTTACGTCACTGGACGCGACAAAAGTATGTTTGCTTCTGACATAGAATCAAATCATGAAAATTTAACTAATTCAATAAAGGATAAAACCATACTTGTGATTGGTGGAGCAGGAACCATTGGCAGCTCTTTTATACGAGCCATCCTACCCTTCAATCCTAAATCACTAGTTGTTGTTGATATCAATGAAAATGCACTTACCGAACTCACACGTGATCTGCGTAGCACATTGAAATGGACCATGCCCGATGATTATGTCACCTACCCTATGAGTTTCCACGATGCTGTGTTTGAAAAAATGTTCCGTGCACGAAAAGGGTTTGACATCGTTGCAAATTTCTCAGCCCACAAACATGTACGTTCAGAAAAAGATTTATATTCGGTTGAAGCACTCCTTGAAAACAACGTGTTGCGTGCTCGACACCTACTAGAGCTGTTAAGAGAATTTAAACCAAATCATTTTTTCTGCGTTTCCACCGATAAAGCTGCGAACCCAGTGAATATCATGGGCGCAAGCAAGAAGATGATGGAAGATATGATAATGGCATATTCCAAAGAGTTTAATGTTACCACTGCGCGTTTTGCGAATGTGGCATTTAGCAACGGTTCGTTGCCTGCTGGATTTATGGATCGCATATCACGAAATCAACCGATTTCAGCTCCTAGAGATGTCACCCGATATTTTGTTTCACCCGACGAGAGCGGTGAGATATGTATGCTCGCTTGCATGCTTGGCAAAAGCGGTAACATCTATTTCCCTAAGCTAGGCAAAGAGCAAGTCATGACATTCTCCTCAATGGCCACTCTACTACTCAACAACATGGGTTACAAGGTGGTGGAATGTGCCAGCGAACATGAAGCGTTGGTGAAAGCTGAAAAGTTGAAAAACGGATCGGATGAGTTTCCAGTGTTATATTCAGGCAGCGACACAACAGGAGAGAAACCTTATGAAGAATTTTATACAAACAGTGAATCTGTTGATATGACTCGTTACAAAGCATTAGGCGTGGTGACATCGGTTGTGCCTCGTCCAATGACCGAAATAGACTCTCTATTTAAAACGCTACGTAATGCTTTTGCCTCACCCGACAGCAAAAAATCGGATATAGTAGATATTATGAAGGGATTTCTTAAAAACTTTGATCATCAAGAAACAGGAAAGAACCTTGACTCAAAAATGTAAATAGGTAGTAGATAAATTTTATCTACTACC
>JAVVZN010000358.1:0-2097 GCA_036650555.1 Rikenellaceae bacterium | reverse complement strand
TTATGTAATGTTCTTTCGGTGGAGTTCCTAAAATTATTTCTACGCCTGACGATGCTCTTAATATAAACATTTGTTGCAACTGCCACATGAGTTCATTCAATGAAATTTCACTCATGTGGAACTCCAATTTATCGGCTTCTATTTTAGCCATGTCAAGCACATCATTTATTAGCTGCATTAAAAGAGAGTTGTTTACATCTATTAACTTTGCGTATTCAATCAGGTTTTCGTCATTAACTGAACTTGCAATAAGATTTGAGAAACCCATAATTGCATTTAGTGGGGTACGTATTTCGTGACTCATATTGGCTAGAAATACAGATTTCAGTTTGTCAGCCTCTTCGGCCTTGTTTCTCAGCTCGATAAGCTCGGTTTTTAATTGATGTTCATTGTTGATATTGCGTTTGATTCCCAATATAACTGTTGGGTGCCCGTTGCTATCGCGTTCAAAAACTTGACCATCTATTTTGATCCAAGTATAAGTTTTTTTGTGAGTAATAAGCCGGAGCTCAAGTGATAGTTTATCTGTTTTGTCTTGTACTAAATTGTATAATGTTTTGCGTAAAATGATTCTGTCATCTGGATGATGAATAGAGATGTATGTTTCTAAATTCATTCCTTTAACAAGTACAGAATTTTCGCTGTCTGAGAAGAATAAATTATGAATTATGTCGTATTCCCATATTGTCGCATCTAGAGATTTTATTGCAAACTCAAGTTTTAATTTATACGCAGCTATCTGTTCCGCATACAAATTTTGCGAATAGTGGTTCTTTATTCTGTCGTTTGAAGTGAATTTATCCATCACCAGCTTCTAAGTCATTTTGTGAATTAATTCGTTTGGCATTGTGTTTGGTTGTAAAACAAAATTCAAACAAATCATATTGATGCAAATATATATAAATAATTTGATATTTTATAACAATATACCTATATGTTGATATTAATGTCATCACTTACAATAGTTGTTTTTTGTAACTATTTGTAAATAATGACATTAATGCTAGTTTGATTAAATATTACATGCCACTTTTGAAATTTTACCGCTGGCCAATAATATTAATATAATTTCTCAATGGTTTTTATCACACTATCTTTATCAGGGTTCATTGGAAATACTGCCGATGGTTTTAGGTAGATAAGTTTGTGCTCTCTTGCATAACGCTCGCTACCTGCTCCTGTTATGTTTATCATGATCGTTTTATCTCTGTTTATTTCACCTTTTTCTACTGCCTCTATTAGTGATGCCACAGCCACTGCTGCTGCTGGGTGAATGTCGATGCCTTCTGTCTGCTCGAAAAGTTTTGCAGCTGCTGCTGAGTCGGAATTAGATATTTTTTTTATGTCACCTTCGCTATAAGTCAAAGCATCAAACACTCCTCCAGTGATTGAATATGGCGGCTTGCGATTTGATAGCACTTTTGCGTCGATCTCTTCCACTGCCTTTCTTGCATCGTTGTCACTTAGTGGCAGTAATGCACGTGATTTTTTCTCCCATGCGTTGTACATCACTAAAAATGGCGCGTTTTGTGATAGAATAAGTTTTGTCTTTGTGTTTCCAAAACGTCCATCGGCAATCATACGCATGTTCGCCTCCCATGCTGCTATTGCTCCTGTGCCGCTTCCTATGGCTTGAAAATAGTAGTCGGGTAGTGAACCTATGAATGTGGCGGCCGATAGATATGTTGTGCCCATACCATCGCGTCGAGCAATGTTTTTAGCACCTCCTTCTGCATAAAACATTGGCGACTCCACTGCTATGTTTCCCAAATGTATAGCATCGAAATAGTCTGCTCCTTTTTCTGAAACGATGAGTTTCACGCAATCGTTAAGCGGCTCATTAAACCAAAGAGCATCAATATTATCTTCTGGTACACAAAGTAGCAATTTGATATTATTATCGCTGCATACCTTTGCAAATGCACGTGCTGTGTTTCCTGCCGACGCCACAACAAGAATCTGTTTGTTGGCTGGATCTATTCTGCCACATACTGAATAAGCCTCGGTTTCTTTGAATGAGCAAGTAGAAAAATTGGCACCTCTTTCAGGCATATATCCACTTATTGTGATAAATAGATTACTAAGATTTAATTTTTT
>JAVVZN010000357.1:0-2098 GCA_036650555.1 Rikenellaceae bacterium | reverse complement strand
GTGATAAAATCATAATTTTCACATTATTTGAATTTTTCACCAAACAACAACATTAATTAGTGTTGTTGTTTGGTGAAAAATCAAGCCTTACCTCTAAGCGAAAACCTAAGAGCTGCCACGCAGCCCGCGAAAACCAGCTTCTAAATGATAACCATTATCGCGCCATAACCATATTCTTGAAATGAGGCATCTTGAAAATATATTTTTGGGTAACGACTTCTAAGCACTTTTGTTATTTCGTATTTTAATTTTCCGGATCCTACACCATGGATGAACACTATTTTACCACGTGTGCGTGAGGCAATTTTTTTATCTAATGTTTTGGTAAAGCACTCCACTTGGTAATTTAGTATGTCGCCAGCCGACATTCCTTGCTCTGTTTCCAATATTTCGTGTGCATGTAGATCTACCACCTCTATGGTGCTAGCTGTTTTGATAGGTTTCACCTCTTTTACTTCAACTCTAGGGGCTACCTCTTCTACAACTTCAACTGGTTTTACTTCAGCTATCTCATCAACCACCACCTCCACCGTTTTTGGATCGTCAAATATTGAGGTGTCGTTTTCAATTTTTGCGTCTACCTCTAATAACCTACGATTTACGTTTGCCATATTTTTAGTGTACGACTCACGAATTGACGATAGATCAATAGGGTCTTCATCTTCGTACTCATCAACTATCGACACTTTACCATAGCGTGAATATGCGCGTACTTTATTTTCATTTTCGGCTTTCTTGTCTGAAGGAGAGCGCTTTGCCCTACCTGGACGCTCATCACCAACACCTATTTTGCTAATAGCTATCATCTCTTCAGCCTTATCAACCACCACTAATTCTGAAATCAATACAGGAATTTCAAATCCATCTTCACGATCCACAGTAACGATTGTTCCTTGAATCTTCTGTACTTTCCCAACACCAACATCGTTTAGGAACTTAACTCTATCTCCTATTTTAATCATAATTATGTCTGTTTTATATTTGTTATCGGCATTTTACTAACTGCATGAAATGCTCACCAGATAAATAAGTTGTTCTAAATGCAAAATTAACAATTGTTTTTAATAATTTTGCATAATATTTTTAGATGACATGATTACAGATATTTCGATAGACAGTTTCACATACGACCTACCAGATTGTAAAATAGCAAAATACCCATTGCCACAACGCGATAGTTCAAAACTATTATTACTTAAAGATGGTAAAATTTCGCAAGATATTTTTCGTAACCTCTCGCATCACATTGCCAGTGGATCGCTAATGGTGTTCAACAACACCAAAGTTATTCGTGCACGAATAATGTTCTTTAAAGAAACAGGAGCGAAGATAGAGATTTTCTGTCTTGAACCACACCTGCCTGCTGATTACGAACGTGCCTTCTCTGTCACAGACAAATGCCAATGGCTCTGCCTTGTTGGCGGAAGAAAAAAATGGAAGTCGGGCGCACTCACAATCACCTTTACCCACGAGGGAGCAGAGAATAAGCTGCATGCAGAGATAATAGAAAACAGAGATAAGGAATCGGTGGTCGAATTTTCGTGGGACAACCACTTACTAACTTTTGGAGAGATACTACACATATTAGGGAAAATTCCAATTCCTCCATATCTTTGCCGAGAGAGCACCGAAAACGACAACGAAACCTACCAAACAGTATATTCTAAGATAGAAGGATCCGTGGCAGCACCTACGGCAGGGCTGCATTTCACCGATGAGGTGCTTAGCGATCTATCTGCACATGATGTGCAACGCTGTGAGCTCACATTGCACGTTGGAGCAGGCACCTTTCTACCTGTAAAGACTCATAAAATTGCAGATCACAACATGCACATCGAACATTTCGAGGTGCAGCTAAGCGTGTTAGAGAAGATAGCAGCGAAAGCATCAGAAATAATTGCTGTGGGCACAACATCTGTACGTACACTTGAATCACTATCGGTGCTAGGTTATCGCATATTAAAAGGCGGTATGGTAGAGATGGAAAAGAGCATAGGGCAATGGGAGGCATACGACATACCCAAAGAGCTAACAGGCAAAGAGCTACTTAACGCCTTGACAGAATACATGAAAGATAACAAAATAGAGTGTCTACACT
>JAVVZN010000356.1:0-2110 GCA_036650555.1 Rikenellaceae bacterium | reverse complement strand
CATCAACAGAACTCACTGCCTCGGCAATTTGATCTAAGATTTGTGTGTTGGAACCCTCGCTAAAGTTTGGCACGCATTCCAACAACCGTTTATATTTTACCATTACAATATAGAATTTAAAATTCAAAGATACATAAAAATATATTAGTGTCAGATAAAACCACTACCATTTTTCAATCAAAACCGTGTAATCCACTCATTAAATGCAAAAATACAACGTAAAAAAAATAAAATCCATCATAATTATATTTTTGTCTATTTTATATCGTATTATTTATACTGAATTTTGCAAAAGAAATAAAATATAATTATGAATATAAAAATATATATGTTATGGTAAAAGTATGGAACGAAGAGGTTAATATTCCCACTTACGAAGTTGGAGAACCTGAGAAAAACCCTATGTTTCTTGAGAAGCGAGTTTATCAAGGTAGCACAGGAGTGGTCTACCCATATCCTGTAATAGAGAAGATACACGATGAGAAATGCGACAAAAGCTACAATGCCTATTTTCTTGAAAATGAGTATATAAAAGTCATGATCCTACCTGAACTTGGCGGTAGAGTTCAGATGGCATGGGACAAGATCCGAAATCGTCATTTTGTATATTACAATAATGTTGTTAAGCCTGCTCTTGTTGGGCTTACTGGTCCATGGATATCTGGAGGTATTGAATTTAACTGGCCTCAACATCATCGTCCTAGCACATTCATGCCAGTAGATTGTAAGATTGAAAAACTAAGCGATGGTGGAGCCACAATATGGGTAAACGAACAAGAGAGAATGTTTCACCAGAAAGGTGCGGTTGGATTTACTCTTCGTCCGGGCAAAGCTGTTTTGGAGATTCAAGGACGTGTAGAAAATCCAACTCCATTTCCTCAAACATTTTTATGGTGGGCTAACCCTGCTGTGTCTGTGAACGACTATTTTCAATCTGTATTTCCACCCGATGTCAATGCAGTGTTTGATCATGGTAAGCGCGATGTTTCATCGTTTCCAATAGCTAAAGGCACATATTATAAAGTAGATTATTCAGCAGGTGTAGATATATCAAACTACAAAAATATTCCTGTTCCAACATCGTATATGGCTATCGAATCGGCATATAATTTTGTTGGAGGCTACGAAAACGACACCAAAGGAGGAGTGCTACACGTTGCAAACCATCACTACTCACCTGGCAAGAAACAATGGACTTGGGGAAACGGCGATTTTGGTCAAGCATGGGATCGTAACCTCACAGACTCAGATGGTCCGTATATCGAGCTTATGACTGGTGTGTACACCGACAACCAACCCGATTTCTCATGGCTACAACCATACGAAACAAAAGAATTTGTTCAATATTTCATGCCTTATGGCGAGCTTGGGGTAGTAAAAAACGCCTCGAAGGAGATCATGTTGAATGTGCAGCAAGAAGGTGAGAAGATAGCAGTGAAGATATTCTCTACTTCTGATAAGAAAAATTTAAAAATAGTTTTGGAGAACGACTCAAAAATCATATTCAACACCACAGCCAACATCTCACCAGAGAATGTATTTGTGGATTATGTGAAAGGAACTCTCTCTAAGAATGTGGTGCTTTCTATTTACAACGAAAACAATGAGCTACTACTCGATTGGCATTCAAAAAGCGATGCCGATCGTGAAATTCCAAAGGCTGCCGAGCCAGCATTACTTCCTAAAGACATAACAACCACTGAGCAACTCTTCCTAACAGGCTTGCACCTAGAGCAATATCGTCATGCCAACTACAACCCTATTGATTACTACACAGAAGCACTACGTCGTGATCCATCAGATGTTCGCAACAACAACGCTCTAGGACTAAAACTTATTCGTCAAGGACAATTTGCAAAAGCAGAGAAGTACCTACGTACAGCTATAAAAACGCAACTTCAACGCAACCCAAATCCATACGATGGCGAACCACATTACAACCTTGGTATGTGTTTGAAATATCAAGGCTTAGTAGACGAGGCATACAAATATTTATATAAATCGTGCTGGAACTCTGCAATGCAAGATGCTGGTTACTACACATTAGCTCAAATATCAACCCTAAAGGGCGATTATGACGACGCAATGGAGTGTATCGAAAAATCAATAA
>JAVVZN010000355.1:0-2110 GCA_036650555.1 Rikenellaceae bacterium | reverse complement strand
CGACTATGCTGAGATATATTTTGGATGAAGATGTCGTTCTCTCCTCGGTTAAGACGTAGGTAGGTAGAAAATCCTTTGCATTTAAAAAACAATTTTTTTGTATATCCCAAAAATTGTTCTGTCGCCATATATGGATGTCCATGCGTGAGTTTGCCCATATATAGTAAGGAGGTTATAATATTATGCGAACGCGAAAGTGCATTCAGAAAATTACGATGAGGGGTAATCCGAGCGTAACCAGTGATTATGCTGCTATACTCAAAACCACGAGAGGCTAACTGCAACCATTTATCACTGTTTACTGTGGCAATAGGAGAGAGAAAAATCACGTTTTCGTATATGGCAGCCTTCACTCCGATAGTGTAAGCTAATTTGGTGGTGTGTCGGAAGTTTGGCGTTGGAATGACGCCTGTGACATACAACTCTGGATATTGTTTTTTCAACGCATCCAAAAGGGTGGTGGTAGTATCACACTGTGATTTATAATTCACTATCACAACTTGAAACGGAGCATCATACTTTTGCGACATAAGAGCATGGATGCCTTTATCCAAAAAATCAATATCATCTTTGATAACAACCACAACAGATGTGGGCTGCATAGATTCATTCACTTTTACTTTTTTAGATAGATGGTATCTTGTAACACTAAAGAATTTTGATAAATAGTAATATAGAATAATAACAAACGACAACAAAGCAACGCCAAGTACTATTTGATGAATGATGTTAAGTTGTAATATTGTTGAAAATATATTTTGGACCATGAAATATTTATTCATTAATGATATACGGCTTTTTCTATGTTTTTACGCCATAGATAAAAGAATTGAAAAATTATTGTAAAAAATTCTTGCCACTATGGTGGTTACAAAATTAGATTTTTTTTCTACCTTTACAAAATATTATGCGTAATTAAGCACATCATGTTTCTAATGTTTTATCTTATGGCTTATTATCAGGCTGTTATAGGCAAAAACATTATAACGATAATTTCACATTATTAATATCACTAAATGAACTTTCCAAAGGACACATTCAATAAAATAGTTGAAGAAATCACTGAGAAATTTTATTCTTCCCAAAGATTATCTGCCGATGAGGGCGTATATTTATATCAGAACGCACCACTCATGTTACTTTCAAATATGGCATTAAACGTAAAACATAAATTTTCTCAAAATAACATCTATTACAATCGCAATTTCCATATAGAACCCACAAACATTTGCACTTTCAATTGCAAATTCTGTTCTTTTCGTAAGCCTGCCGACTCCGCAGAATCATGGAATATGAGTGTGGATGATATAATATCTTACGCCAAAGAGCACTACACAAAAGATATTACTGAAGTACATTTGGTTGGAGGTGTGTTACCGGCGGCAACATTAGAGATGTATGGAGAGATTATTTGGCGTTTGCGCCAGCTTATGCCAAATGTTTCAATAAAAGCTTTCTCTGCAATAGAACACATTTACGTCTATGAAAAGGCAGGTGTTAGCTACTGCGACGGATTAAAATACCTGAAAGAACGCGGCATGGACTCCATAACTGGAGGTGGAGCTGAGATTTTTGACAGTGAAATACGTAATCAGATATGCAACGACAAGCCATCTGCCGAGAAATGGTTAAACCTACACCGTGAGGCACATAAGTTAGGAATAAAAACCGCAGCAACAATGCTATACGGACATATAGAAAGCATAGAAAACCGTATAAATCACATCTGCACATTACGAACACTTCAAGATCAGACATCGGGTTTCACAACATTTATCCCTTTAAAATACCGCAACAAAAACAACTCAATGTCGTATTTAAAAGAGAGCACCATGATCGACGACCTTAAAACCATTGCCATAAGCCGCATAATGCTCGACAATGTGCCACATATAAAAGCATATCCTCCATCTATCGGCATAGAAAACACCCCTTTTGCCTTAATGATGGGAGCCGACGACATTGACGGCACTGTGAACGACACCACAAAAATATACTCTATGGCAGGGGTAAAAAACAGTTATATAACTGAAACAGAGCTACGCAAAATAGCCACAGATGCAGGTTACAATCCCGTAGAGCGCGACACTTTCTACAATAATTTAGATTA
>JAVVZN010000354.1:0-2110 GCA_036650555.1 Rikenellaceae bacterium | reverse complement strand
ATTGTTTGTTGTGCTATGGAGCACATCATATGCGCAGGTTGAGTTTTCTACCGCCGGTTTCTTCTCTTTAGATGGCAGTGGACGTAAGGTAGAGAGTATGAACCCCGTATGGCAATTTCATAAAGGTGATGTGAAAGGCGCCGAGGCGGTTCAGTTCAACGACTCACTTTGGAGCACAGTGTCACTTCCTAATGGCATGGAATATCTGCCTGTTGATGCCAGTGGTGGAATAAACTACCGCGGGGCTGCTTGGTATAGAAAACACTTCACCTTAGATGCAGCTGCATACAGCGGCAAACGTTTGGTGTTGTATTTCGAAGCCATTATGGGTAAGTCTAAAGTATGGATCAATGGTGTTGAGGTGGCTCAACATTTTGGCGGATTTATGCCTATCGGCATAGATATTACAGATAAAGTTAATTTTGATAAAGAAAATGTAATATCGGTGATGACCGACAATTCCGACGATCCTATTTATCCCCCCGGAAAACCTCAAGCAGCACTTGATTTCTGCTATTTTGGTGGCATATATCGTGACTGCTGGTTGATCTCAACTGCAAAAACTTATATAACCGATGCTAATATGGTTGATAAGGTTGCTGATGGCGGTTTGATGGTGCACTACACTGCGATAAGTGATAAGGCTGCAACAGTTAATCTATCTGTCAATCTGCAAAACGATAGCAATGTTGATATGCGTGGTAGCGTGGAGTTTTGTCTTGAAAAGGGCGTTTCTAAAAGCGTAAAATATAATTTGCCAAAGGGTGAAAATAAAACTCTGAAAACAGCTATAACAATCAACGATCCTCATTTGTGGTCGCCTGATTCTCCTTATCTCTACGATATGAAAGTGTTGGTAAAAGATGGCAAAGGCAGAATGATCGACGGTTATCGTAAAAAAATAGGAGTGCGTAGCATAGAGTTCTCGCATGAGAAAGGATTTATCTTGAATGGTAAGGATTACCCTCGTAAGTTGATAGGTGCAAACCGACATCAAGATTTTGCGATTGTGGGTAATGCACTAAGCAATAATCTGCATTGGCGTGATGCTGCTAAACTTCGTGAGGCAGGAATGGACATTATACGTAACGCTCACTATCCTCAAGATCCTGCATTTATGGATGCTTGCGATGCTTTGGGGTTGTTTGTCATAGTGAACACTCCAGGCTGGCAGTTCTGGAACAAAGAACCAATCTTCGAGCAGCGAGTTTACAGCGATATACGTGCAATGGTGCGTAGAGATCGTAATCATCCGTCGATAATAATGTGGAGCATCGGTAATGAGGTACGTGAACAGGGGGCAAAAGATGGAGCACAGACTGCAAAATTTTTAGCCGACATTTGTCGTGAAGAAGATAACACCCGTCCAACAACATCGGGATTCAATAATCATGAGGCAGCTATAAAAAATGGGTTGGCTGATGTGGTTGATTTAGTTGGGTTTAATTACAAACCACATGATTATGTGGGTAAGCATAAGCTACACCCAAATTATGTGATCTATGGTAGTGAAACAGCATCTACTGTTAGTAGTCGTGGCGATTATATGTTCCCGGTAAAAGTGTGGCGTAATCCTTACTACTCTAATTTTCAGGTCTCTTCCTACGATTTAGATTGTGCTCCTTGGGCTTCTACTCCCGACACAGAGTTTGTGCAACAAGCTGATAATGATTTTGTTTTTGGTGAGTTTGTCTGGACAGGATTCGACTATCTAGGCGAGCCAACGCCCTACAACGAGGGCACCCCTGCGCGTAGTTCGTATTTCGGAATTGTGGATCTTGCAGGAATGAAAAAAGATAGATTCTATCTCTATCAAAGTAATTGGAGCGATAAGAAGGTGCTACATCTGTTGCCTCATTGGAACTGGAATGAAGGTGCTAACGTGCCAGTATTTTGCTACACAAACTACCCCAAAGCTGAGCTTTTTGTAAACGGAAAAAGTCAAGGGGTCAAAAGTAAAAATAGTGGCGACACCTACGAGCGTTATCGTTTGATGTGGAAAGATGTGACATATGAGCCTGGCGAAATAATGGTGGTGGCATACAATGAAAAAGGTGAAAAAGTTGATTCCACAACCATTCGTACTGCTTCAGAGAGTAGAAAATTGAAA
>JAVVZN010000353.1:0-2112 GCA_036650555.1 Rikenellaceae bacterium | reverse complement strand
ATGAAAAAAGCTTGCACCTTTATCGGCAACACAGATCCACCATGTCTTAGATGTACTCATAATATATCCTCCAATCCAGAGCATGAAACTGGCATTTTATCGCCAGAAATAAGCATGCACGGATATTCAGGACCGAAATACCAGTACCCATAATGACCATGGCATAAGCCGCCTAAACTATGACCTCCACGACACTCGCAATCATGCTCTACGCCGATGACCTGCTGACTTGAGCCTTCTACCGCTAGTATAGTTCCACAAATGCCAGCAGCAAATGGTTTGTTCCCGTTAGCGATAATCTCTACGCGATCTCCGACTTCAAATTTCATAAGCTACCCCCCTTTTTTGATTTCTTACAACAACGCCTCCAGTCCATCTGCTGTTACATGCGCTTCATCGTCCGTAATTAATAGGAGCTGACGTTTGGCGTCGTAGTAACAAAGGCCATACCCATGTCTGCACATACATCTTAAATCATGACCCCCATCAAACTCGCAATCATGCTCTACGCCAACGTATGTGAAACCTACATCGCCAGCGTATGTAGAACCTACGTCGCCAGCGAATAATACAGTTCCCAGCAAGCCAACAGTATCATAATCTTCCTCGCGGGCAATAACCTCTACGCGGTCTCCAATTTCAAATTTCATAAGCTACCCCCTTTTTGAGTTATCACAACAATGCTTCTAGTCCATCTGCGGTTATCTGTGACTCATCGTCCGCAATTACAACGAGCTGATTTTCAGCGTCGAAGTATCGGAGGCCATAACCAAATTTACAAACACCATCCAGAGTGTGGCCTCCACGAAACTCGCAATCATGCACCACGCCAACGCATGGGCTACCTGCATAATCACGAATATACAGCACTGTTCCAAGTAATCCAACGGTTTCATAGAGCACTTCACGAGCTACAACCTCTACACGGTCTCCGGCTTCAAATTTCATAAAACTTCCTCCACATGCTTAAGCACTACACGACTTCATCAAAGATGGCGCTTTCAGACGAAACGCCAATCACTACAAGCTTTTTTGAGTGCTTCACCTTTTTTGCCCATTGCTCTGCCAAATACGGTGAGCAAAACACTTTAGTAAAAACGCGATTTGTTTCTCTTTCTAAAACTGTGATACGCATCATATTTTTCTCCTTTACACACAAATCTAATTGATGGTTTGCTATACTGCAGCTTCCAGATCAACGAAGAGGCCAGGGGCATTGGTACAGTCGTCTTGGCGAACTAACGGAACAAGCTGCACACGATGTTGCTTTTGCAACAATATGCGACAGATACTCTACTAATTTATTTAGAACCAGAGTCGAGCTGCTGCTACCGTTGGTCTTCATGATGAGACGGAGGATGTCCGCCGGTATCCTATCCGCTTATCTTGGTGAACGCTCAAGTGAAACTTGAGCGACAGTTTTGACTGTAATGCATTTGTGTGTGTTTTATATTAGGTCATCAATGCCATCAATTGACAGCGCTTTATCTGCGTCTTCTCCGTCGGCAAAGATGAGCCAATCTTCATGCCAATTAAAATCGTGTGTGTCCTCTAAAATGTGAACAAAAGAACCACAATTAGAAACATGGTATATTTGCGTTGTTGACATTTTGCGCATTTCGCTTGTAATGCCAGGGGAGCGTGACACAATGCATGCAATGTCTGGTCTAATCATCACTCGGTCTCCAGTTTGAAAATTCATAGTAACTCCTCCAAACCATCAGCCGATATAGCTCTATCTTCGTCCTCCGAAATAAGCTCTACGCCGATGTTCAACATTTCCCACCCATGTCCGGTTGCGCATACTCCATTACACGAGTGCCCTTCAATATTATTGTCAAAATAAACACTCACACCCCTACCGTAGGAATCTACAATAGTCCCACATTGATTCAAAGTGCGCCTGTCCATATATGCTTTTGAAATACCAATGACGCGATCTCCAACATGAAACATATCTACTCTACCTCCGATCCAATATGGTTCCTATTCCAAAACCATCTGTTATAAAAATCACGCCACACATAACCAAGCGTTTTGTCAGTCTCGTAAAAAGCATATTCAACCTGTGGGCGTGTCCACGCTTGTTCGCTTTTCATGGTATTAACGATA
>JAVVZN010000352.1:0-2122 GCA_036650555.1 Rikenellaceae bacterium | reverse complement strand
ATCCACAAGACCCATCATTTCTTGATGCCTGCGACAAACACGGACTACTTGTCTTGGAGTGTATTCCAGGCTGGCAATACTTCAATAAAGATTCAGTATTTGTAAATCGTCTTTATGATGTAGATCGGAAGATGATACGTCGCGATAGAAACCATCCCTCAATATTTCTATGGGAGATAGCTCTTAATGAATCGCGCTACCCGACCGAGCTTGCAAAGAACCTATACGACATTGCCCACGCTGAATACCCAGGCAACCAAATGTACACCGTTGGCGATTACTTCGGACATGCCGACATGGTTGATTATTATGATGTGTTCTATAAGCAAGTTTCAAAATTCCCCAAAGATGGCGATGTTATGAGTAACTACAAGGAAGATCTTATAGCAGTGAAACCACTCTACACTCGCGAATGGGGCGATGGGGTTGGCGAAAAACCACGCGTTCAGCTTGCCGAAAACGAGATGGAACATGTGCGTCAGTGTCGTGGACGTTTCGATCAACTTATTGGTAATGGCTATTTCGACTGGTGTATGCAGCTACAACGACTACACACGAGGATCTACACCAGAAACAATGTATTGCGGAATTGTAGATGTGAACCGTTATCCTAAATTCAGCTATTACATGATGCAAAGCATGCGCAACAAAGATATAGACCAAAAAGGACTCTACAAAGGAGCAATGGTGTTTATTGCATCAGAAAATAGCTCCGACACCCTTGCATCATCTTCAACCGAAATAACTGTATTTTCAAATTGTGATAAAGTTAAATTATACCGTAACAACAAACTCATAGGCCAGCAAACTCGCGCTGAACGCACTCAGCACTACGCACCTATCGTAAATAAGGGCGGTAGTCCGTGCTACGTATTCAATGCAGGCAGCTATGAAAAAGGATGCCTACATGCAGAAGGGATTATAGATGATAAAGTTGCCGCAGAACATAGCGTGTGCACTCCAGAGGCAGCAGATCATATCGAGGTTATCATAAACGAAGATGGGGTTCAACCAGTGGCAGATGGATCAGATATGATACCTGTATATTTTAAAATATGCGACAAAAACGCAACTAGAGTTTCTACAAGTAGCGCAACGATCAAAATATCAGTTTTTGGTGAAGGCAAATTGATAGGCGAAGGTATAAAAAGAATAGCTGTTGAAAATCAAAAAGTTGAAGGTGGCGTTGGATTTGCATTTATACGTACCACAAAACAGAGTGGCAAGATCACTATTAAAGCCTCTTCCGAGAATCTAAAGACAGGTAGTGCATCAATAAAAACAAAACCGTTCAGCGGTAGATATGTGAAAGACGCATCCGACGTGAAATATTCTGGTAATGAAGAAGACAATGTCATAATCGAAAAAGCTATTGATCTAACTGAACAAGTGGCACGTAAACCAAAAATAGAGATTGAGAAAATAGATGTCACCAGCTCACATGGCAGCTACCCTTCTCACAATCTTATTGATGGCGACGACAAGAGTTGGTGGATAGCAGGCAACGACACATTTGCTCAAGTGATAACAGTGGAGCTAAAAAGCAAAACAAAAGTATTTGCAAGCCGACTATTATTTCAAAAAGACAGTGCATCATACCGACATAAAGTTGAAACCTCAACCGACGGACAAACCTGGCAACCATTCTATGAACGCGAATGCACAGGATGGGAATTTAAGCCTATGATGATGAACAGAGAGATAAAATATATGCGTATAACAATAGAAAAGGTATCGGAAGGACGCGCAGGCATGGGAGAAATCACCCTCTACGGCGAATAATCAATCTTCTGTTATCACAAACAAATAGAAAGCAACTGATCTACTAATTTTGGCACACCAATTGCCGACCGCTCTTTAATGTGTATTACTTTATTACTAATATTTGAAATAGCTCTATCGGCAGGATCTACCAAATAAATCGGCACAGTGCTATCTTTGACATAATGCACAAGCGACGCGGCAGGATACACAGCAAGTGACGTTCCAACAACAATAAGTATGTCGGCACTTCGCACAATATCAATAGCCTTTTCAAGCATTGGAACGCCTTCTCCAAAAAACACTACAAATGGACGTAGTAGCGAACCATCTGCATGACGCACGTTAAGTTTTTGTTGCC
>JAVVZN010000351.1:0-2145 GCA_036650555.1 Rikenellaceae bacterium | reverse complement strand
TGTGCCTTTATCGGTTGCCGATACATTCAATATGCCATTTGCGTCTATATCAAATGTAACCTCAATTTGTGGAATACCACGTTGAGCTGGAGCAATACCGTCTAAGTGGAAACGACCTATCGTTTTGTTGTCGCGCGCCATTGGACGCTCACCTTGCAACACATGTATCTCAACCGATGGTTGATTATCTGATGCAGTTGTGAAGATCTGACTCTTACGAGTTGGGATAGTGGTGTTCGACTCAATAAGTCTTGTTGAAACGCCACCCATTGTTTCAATACCAAGTGATAGTGGTGTAACATCCAAAAGCAACACATCTTTCACCTCACCTGTAAGTACGCCGCCTTGAATAGCAGCACCAACAGCCACAACTTCATCAGGATTAACACCTTTAGAAGGAGCTTTACCGAAGAAATCTTCAACTATTTTCTGAATTGCAGGAATACGAGTTGAACCACCTACAAGAATCACTTCGTCGATTTGATTAGCCGATAGACCTGCATCTGCAAGAGCTTTCTTACATGGCTCCATTGTGGCATGAATCAACTTATCTGACAGTTGCTCAAATTTTGCACGTGTAAGTGTGCGAACTAAGTGTTGAGGAATACCATCAACAGGCATAATATAAGGCAGATTGATTTCAGTTGAAGTAGAACTAGAAAGCTCCACTTTAGCCTTTTCAGCAGCCTCTTTCAAGCGTTGTAGAGCACGTGAGTCTTTACGAAGATCAATGTTGTATTCGCTCAAGAACTCATCTGCCAACCAGTCTATAATAACATGGTCAAAATCATCACCACCAAGGTGAGTATCACCATTTGTTGATTTTACCTCAAACACACCATCGCCAAGTTCAAGAATTGAAATATCAAATGTACCACCACCAAGGTCGAACACAGCGATCTTCATCTCTTCTTTTTTCTTATCCAAGCCATAAGCAAGCGCAGCAGCTGTTGGTTCGTTTATTATACGACGTACTTTAAGACCAGCAATTTCGCCTGCCTCTTTAGTGGCTTGACGTTGTGAGTCGTTAAAATATGCAGGCACAGTAATAACAGCCTCAGACACTTCAGTACCTAGATACTCTTCAGCTGTTTTCTTCATTTTTTGAAGGATCATTGCTGAAATTTCTTGTGGAGTATATTCTCTGCCATCTATATCAACACGAGGAGTGTCGCCACTACCGCATACCACTTTGTAAGGCACTCTCTTTATCTCTTTTTGTACTTTATCACAACGCTCACCTATAAAACGTTTGATAGAAAACACTGTACGCTCAGGGTTAGTGATTGCCTGACGTTTTGCAGGATCCCCAACTTTTCTTTCGCCACCATCGGTAAATGCCACAATAGAAGGAGTTGTGCGTTTTCCTTCACTATTTGTAATAACAACAGGCTCATTACCCTCCATAACCGACACACAAGAGTTTGTTGTGCCTAAGTCAATACCAATAATCTTTCCCATAAATTTAATATATTTTTAAATTAATAATCTTAATTTTCCTAGATACTCACAATCATTATGCCAAGCATATAATTAGCAGATTTTACCATAAATTTCCGTCGTAATGGCATAATTATTCAAATCATATCTGACAAAGTGGCATATGTGTCTACTAAATGACAGAACACCAACTGCCTTGCAGTCATATATAGTTAGTCGTCGCTGAAAAAGTGCCTTAGGATTACTTTCCACGGAAACGGCACACATTTCACAGATTTTGAACTATAATAATGCTCACGTACCGTAAGTACGCTCCGCTTGTTATAGTTCAAAATCTGCAAAATCTGCACCATTTCCCTGAAAAGCTGATCGTGGGTTGTGTTACACTTTTCAACTTATCTTGCAGATATTTTTAACTATTTTGAGAGTTAATTTATTGAATAGTAGACTGTATATGGGTTTTTAAGGAGCGACTAAATAACAGAATTACATACTACGTTTTAAATTTTACCGGACAACAATAATTTGTATTTATTGTTGTCCGGTAAAAAATTATGCCTTACCTTTAAAAAACTGTTCGAAATTCATGCAGCAAAATCATTAAGTTTACGTATATATAGTAGAAACGATTTAAAACCTTGAAATTTGAAGAAAATAGAAGAAATAATTGATGGGTGTATAATGAATAACTCACTTTGTCAAATG
>JAVVZN010000350.1:0-2160 GCA_036650555.1 Rikenellaceae bacterium | reverse complement strand
CTTGTCGTTTTGCATCACATCTGGCATACGCAGAATAGATTGTACAATTTCTGGTGATTGTGCATCAAAACCGTGCTCTTTGCCTAGCATGGTTAATTGTTTGTAGTAGCCTTCAAATATCTCGAAATTTATTGGCATGGAAAGAGCAGTGTCGATAGATTCACAATTGATATATACATCGCATTTGCCTCTTCCAACTCCTTTGGTGATCATGGTACGGAGTTCAAACTCATCTTTACGGTAGGATGATGGCATTTTTAGCGATAGGTCGAGCTGCTTACCATTCAATGTACGTATCTCAACGCATATCTTTTTATTGCTTACTACTTGTTCGCCTTTGCCGTAGCCAGTCATTGAACGTAATTCCATAATTATTTTTTATTAATAAGCTGTTTTAACAAATTAAAACAGCTTATAAAGTGTAGGTTTGTTATACTAGTGGAGTTCCGGTCATCTCAACAGGTTGTTTCACTCCCATGATTTTAAGTACTGTTGGGGCAACATCGGCAAGTACACCGTTTTTCACACTTTTTATGGTGTCGGAAACCACAATAAATGGAACTGGATTAAGTGAGTGAGCGGTGTTTGGAGTGCCGTCGGCATTGACTGCGTTGTCGGCATTACCATGGTCGGCAGTGATAAGCACTGTGTAACCATTTTTTATTGCTGTCTCAACAACCTCTTCAACACATTGATCCACTGCTTTGATTGCTTTGGTGATGGCAGTGTAGACTCCTGTATGACCAACCATATCGCCATTAGCAAAGTTAAGACATATAAACGATGCCTTTGCTTTGTTGAGTTCTTTCACAAGAGCATCTTTAACCTCGTAAACACTCATCTCAGGTTTAAGATCGTAGGTGGCAACTTTTGGCGATTGAACCAAGATGCGCTCTTCGCCTTTGTAAGGTTCTTCGCGTCCACCGTTGAAGAAAAATGTGACATGCGCATATTTCTCTGTTTCTGCAATATGAAGCTGAGTTAGATTCGCATTTGAAACTACTTCGCCAAGGGTGTTCACAATATTCTCTTTGTCGTAAACGATAGTCACATTTTTAAATGCTCCATCGTAAGGGGTCATTGTAAGGTATTTGATGTTTGGGATGGTTTTCATACCTTGCTCAGGCATGTCTTGTTCGGCAAGCACCATAGTGATCTCGCGAGCACGATCTGAGCGGTAGTTGAATGAGAACACAACATCGCCGTCGCTTATCACACCGCGTGGTGCACCTTTTTCATCAACCATTACTATTGGTTTTACAAACTCATCGGTGACGCCTTCAGCATAAGATTTCTCCATTGCCTCATAGCCGTTTGTGGCTTTTTCTCCAACGCCGCTAACCAAAAGATCATAGGCTTGTTTCACTCTCTCCCAGCGTTTGTCGCGGTCCATTGCATAGAAACGACCGCAGATAGATGCTAAGATGCAACCTGTTTTATTTAGATGTTCTTCTAACGATTTTATGAATTGGGCTCCGCTTTTTGGATCGGTGTCGCGACCATCTGTGAAGGCATGAACATAAACTTTCTCAATGCCATATTCTTTTGCCACATCACAAATTTTGTAGGCATGTTTGTCGAGTGAGTGAACCCCACCATCAGAGATAAGACCAAACAAATGCACAGCTTTTTTATTGTCGTGAGCATAGGTGAAAGCTGCTTTTATGGCAGGATTCGACACTATTGTGTTCTCTCTACATGCTTTGTTGATCTTTACAAGGTCTTGATAAACCACACGACCTGCACCTAGGTTTAGGTGTCCAACCTCAGAGTTGCCCATCTGTCCGTCTGGTAAACCAACATTCTCACCCGATGTTAAAAGTTCAGATGAGGCATATTTCTTTTGTAACTCATTCATAAATTTTGGAGATGCCTCAGAAATAGCATCGCTATGTGTATGGTTGCCTTTGCCCCAACCATCAAGGATCATTAAAAGTACTTTATTCATAATATGATTTATTTTTATTCTATAACGTTTATGCTGCAAAAATAGTTAAAAAACTATAACTATTTCTTATCGCGTGTATAAATAATCAAATGACCACAATCAGTCAGCTCTTTATGTGAAATAATAGGAGTTGATAGAGTTTTGCCTCCTGCAATTATCTTATCTAAATATTTACCATTGCCTATTTTCTCTATTGTAAGAGATGTTTGACT
>JAVVZN010000349.1:0-2167 GCA_036650555.1 Rikenellaceae bacterium | reverse complement strand
ATGAGGATTTACAAGGCGGAAACTGGGGCAAAAAGAGCCGAAAAGAACGAGATTAATAAATTCAAAACAGCTTCTAAAACAGCTTATAAAACAGAAAAGCCGGTTCAAATTAATTGAACCGGCTTTATTTCTGAAAGAAAACAAATTATTTAACCATTTGTTTCTCTTTGATTCTAGCTTTTTTACCTTTAAGATCACGATAGTAGAAAATTCTTGCACGACGCACAACACCAACTTTGTTTAATTCAATTTCTTGAATTGTTGGGCAGTATAGAGGGAAAATTCTCTCAACACCAATGTTGTCAGATATTTTTCTTACTGTGAATGTTTGAGTAAGACCTGTACCGCGTTTTTGAAGTACTACGCCTCTAAATTTTTGAAGACGTTCTTTGTTGCCCTCGCGGATTTTGATTGTTACAGTGATTGTATCACCGCTGTTAAACTCTGGATGCTCTCTTTTTTCGATAAGCGATTCAGTAGCAAGTTTAATAATGCTATCCATTTTCTTATTATAAAAATGTTAATATTAGTATGGAATATTACGGACTTCAATATTCTCATAAGAGATTCCTATACTTTCAGTGCGCAAAGATAGTAAATAAAATTAAAGTAACAAACTCATTTTTCTAAAATAGCTTCTTATTAGTGTAGTACTGGTTAAAAACTTATAGCCTATACCTCACATATTTTTCAGCTGTGACTAGGCAATACTTATGTAAATTTGTAAATTCATTTGTATAAGGTTGAACAAATAACTACTTTTGTAGCTATTATAATAAAAAAATAGAATATAAGAGAAGGATATATGAATAAAAAAGAAGTAGCATCTATGAATGATTACGAAATTGAAAATGGAAGAAAAGGCAAATCTAAAATAAGTCGTAAAGATTTTTTACTTGCCATGGGAGTTGTAGGTGTTGCTGTTGGGGGATATGCCTCATACAAACATTTTGGAAAGAGTAGTGCTAAAGGCAAAATTTTAATAATAGGTGGTGGAGCTGCTGGTATCAGCATAGCAAACAGGTTGTTGAATTTGCTTGCAGATCCAGATATTACAATCGTAGATCCTTCCGACACACATTTCTACCAACCTGGATTTACGCTGATAGGTGGTGGTGTTTATTCTCCTAGTCAAGTTGTCAAGTCTCAGCGAGATTGCATGCCCACAGATGTTAAATGGGTTAAAGAATCGGTTGTCGAGGTCAATCCTGATAATAACTATGCAATAACATCCGGAGGCAAAAAACTAGAATATGATTACATGGTGCTTGTTCCGGGTATCCAATTGAATTACGATCAAATAGAAGGGTTCTCGCGCGAGCAAATCGGCAAAAATGGAATATATTCTATCTACGATTTTGGTGGTGCAGCAGCAACATGGCAAGGTATTCTTGACATGGAAAAACTCGGTGGCGGACGCATGATATTCTCCGATACTCATACCAAACTAAAATGTGGAGGTGCTCCTAAGAAGATAAATATGATGGCAGAGCGTTACCTTACAAAAAAAGGAATACGCGACAAATACTCAATAGAGTTGTTATCAACAATGAAAAACATGTTCGATCTACCAATCATCCGCACACGTCTAGCTGAGATTTACGAACAGCGCAATATCCCGGTAAAATTTGAACAACGTCTGAAATGGATTGACATAGCTGGTAAAAAGGCAGGTTTTGAGCAACATGCCTCGGAAGGTAAGGAGATCATCACAGAGAGCTACGATTTTTTACATATCGTACCGCCAATGAGTGCTCCTGACTTTATTCCAAACTGCGGATTAGCTAGTGAAGGCGTTGAAGGTGGATGGGCTAGTGTTGATAAGCACACCATGGTGCACACAAAATATGCGAATATCATATCGCTAGGCGATGCGTCAAATCTACCAACCAGTAAAACCAGTGCAGCAATTCGTATTCAACTACCTATTGCCGCAGCAAATTTGGTAAGCCTTATGGAAGGCAAAGAGCCTAAAGAAAAATACAATGGCTACACTGCATGTCCTATCGTTACCGACTATGGCAAAGTGCTTATGGCTGAGTTTGACTACGACAAAAAAATGCAGCCCACCATTCCATTTATAGATCTAGGCAAGGAGCATGATATATGGTGGATGTTGAAAGTCTATGGATTAAAAAACATCTATTTTCATGGTATGCTAAATGGG
>JAVVZN010000348.1:0-2188 GCA_036650555.1 Rikenellaceae bacterium | reverse complement strand
TCGATCCTAATGCGGCTATCACTAGCGACAAATACAGTTGGAATAATCTAACTAGCACGCTTACTCTAAGTGAGCTCAATGAGTTAGATAAAAATCGCACCATCTACGCTGTGGCAAACTGGGCTGTGCCAGCAGAAGTGAGAGATGAAGCCACATTAAACAGCGCTATCACAGAAATCACCGCCCCTATCGCTGCTCCGTCACAAAGTGCTCCGCTGCTGCTATCTGGCAAGACAGATCACAACTTTGCAACATCTCTACGTAGCACCGTTCAACTCAAACGTCAAGCAGCGAAAATATCTCTATTGCTGACTTTCACCGCTGATTTTGCCGATGCAGTGAGCTCCTACAATTTTGCTCCGGCAGGCAATGCCGCAGTTGTGGAGGCTGTGAATACTCCATCGCAGTCTTACGTAATTGATAGAAATGTTATGCCTCATCCAGAAAAGATGCTTATAGGTGCTAATGTTGAGGGAAAAATAGAGAAAGATGCTGTTACTAACGTTCCTAAATTTATGGCAACTCTCTATGTGTATGAAAACACTATGTTTGGCAAAGCACCTCCCGTTGCCGCGCTCTCCACTTTTCTGATCGTAAATTTGCCTTATCAAAAAGATGGTGCCTCAGCAGTGGTTAGCTCAAATCTCTACAAAATCGAGATCAAAAATAGTGCTGATGCCTTAAGCCCTTACAAAACGCTACGTAATACTTTTTATCAAATAAGTGGCACTATCAAAGGTTTTGGCGTGCCAACCATCAAGCGCGCAATGCCGATTGTTCCAGTAGACACAAGAGTGACACAGCGGTTATAATGATGGTACGAAAATAGTTACTGTTTGGTGTGAATCTAATAATTAAATACTCATACCTAGTAACATAAAAGACTTAGCAACTAATCTATTAATAATATAACAAACTTAAAAACGACTAACATGAATAAAAAAGAACTTACTGCCCAAGTGGCAATGCAAACAGGACTAACATCTATTGTTGTGTTAAAAACCATTGATAGCGTGTTTGAAACAATTAAAAATGGTCTTGAAAAGGGAGAATCAACTACACTGATGGGATTTGGAAGTTTCACAGTGAGTAGTCGCAAAGAGCGTCGCGGAATAAATCCATCGACAAAAGAGTCGATAATCATACCCGCTCGTAAAGTTGTGAAGTTCTCGCCTAGCAAAACGATAGAGGTGAAATAACTATTTATGCTTGCTCACATCTATCTTATATTGTTGAAGTTTTTATTGGACACCAATATGATTTATTTTAAAAACTAGATATTATGGCAAATATAGACAATATCTTATCAAAGGAGATAGACAACAAGAATGTGATCTATCTCTACTCATGTGGTGAGTGCTGGCGTGCCTACGAACATTCTGCCTACCATTTTACAGCAATATTTCAGATGGGTGACATAGAGCAAAAAGATGGATTTATCTGCATGAAAATTAGCAATCAGTTTGAATTTCTTGATTCACAAGTCATCTGCTCTTTGAATATTATCTCGGTGAGCGACGATGAAGTGAGGATAGATTGTGGAGCTACTTTTAACGGCTTCGAGCAGTGGAAAAAACAACTAATAAATTAAAGGAGAGACATTATGAAAAAAGGTTATATCCAATCAGTAAACTCTGTGTCAGAGTTTCAGCAAATCGTAAAATCAATGAACGAAATTGATGTTAGCTCAGATAATATTGTCATCAATCCCTCTTTTAGCGATTACATCAAAACAGTTGAGCCGGGTGATTGTATTGTTGTGTCGAGCCTTGACTTATTCAGTAGCCTTTCAGAACTAATGGACACTACTGTTGAATTGGCTCAGAGAGGCATACGCATAAAGTCGCTTGCTGACGCGTGGTATGATGTTTCGCCAGAGATGGCCCCTGTGCTTATTGGCATCATTGGCTTTGGTAAGCGCATACGTGCCTCATCGTGGATTAATGAAAGCAAGAGCAGAAGGAAAAACCCTTGGGCGTCCGGTTGGCTCAACAAAAATTGCTAGTAAAATTGGAGCTATCACAAAACTACGCCGAGAATCGAATCTTAGTATTGCTAAAGCATGTGAAATGGTGAAATGCAATCCGCGTACCTATTACAGATATATCAATAAAGACTAAGAAGCTATTTTAATTTGTTACCAGCATTTTATTACCACTCTTTTTGCACTCTTTTTCCAATGATTTTT
>JAVVZN010000347.1:0-2203 GCA_036650555.1 Rikenellaceae bacterium | reverse complement strand
CAACTTGTCCGTAGGAGTGCATGCCTGAGAGATAATAATTCACCCCAAAGAATGTCATGAGCACTGTGTAGAAAGCATATATAGACATGGCGTTGAAGATGAATTTTCCGCGTAACGATTTTATGAAACGAGCATGGAGCACAAAAGCATATATTATCATTGTGATAAGCGCCCAGCTCTCTTTTGGATCCCAACCCCAGTAGCGACCCCACGACTCATTTGCCCATACGGCACCTATGAAAATGCCTATCGTTAGTAGTATGAGTCCTATGGTAAGTGCCATTTCGTTGATTATTGAGAGCTCTTCAATCTTTGTTTTGAATTTATCTTTTGGCGATATGGCAAATATTATCATCACTGCTATCCCTAGTAACGCACCAACACCAAAGAACCCATAGCTGGCTGTGATTGATGCCACATGAAACATTAGCCAATATGATTTCAAAACTGGAACCAGTGGAGTGATCTCTGGATCGAGTAGGTTTAGTTGTGAAATCATAATCACAGCCCCTGCCATGATGGCAGATATTGCTAACGTCACAGGTGATCGTCGAATAAATATTATACCTGTCAGAAGTGCCGACCACGCCACATATACCATCGACTCATAGGAGTTTGTCCATGGGGCACGACCAGATATGTACCATCGCAATGCTACGCCGAAGCTATGCCATAGAAATGCCACGATTAGCCCTGTGCATAGAAATTTTATTATGAAATGCGACTTTATACCTCTGTTATTCATTAGCATGGTAAGCATCACTGCTAGTAGAATAGTTCCAAATGCAAGGTAGGCAATAGACGACTGCTTGAATATGTTTATGCTGTTGTAGAATAGTTCGGCATTGATTTTTTTATCGCTTATAAGATGCTCTGAATCGGCTTTTGATTGCTGAAATATCTTGATCATCTCAATGATTTCGCCTGCTTTTTTATAATCTTTTTTCGATATTTCCATTGCTAGCCAAGGAATAATCTTTGAGGCAAGGAGCGAATCGCGGTTGTCGGTGAAAACGGTGAGGTCGTCGCCCATGGAGATCCATTTGCTTTGAGGGTGATCTTTTATTGGAAACATAGGGAGCATTTTCCCTTGAAAAAGAGCATACAAAATGTTTATCTTCTCATCAAGTTTTAGAATCTCTTTCTCATATTTATTTTGCTCACTTTGACTTTTAGCATAGATGGTATTGACTTTCTCTTCCAGAATGTAGTTTCCGTTTTGGTCGAAAAGATCAGCGTAGGCAATGTAGCTGCCACTATGCACTCCTATCTCTTTTAGTAGCTGATCGTTGCTTACGTAGAGAAGCGCAGCTGTGCTCCATTGAGCTTGATTGGTGATGAGTCCGATCATGACTTGTGTTGGCGACATGCCTAGAAAGTCGCTAGAGCGATGTAGCTTCCTTAGTATCTTCAAAGCGTAGCTGCCCATTGGCTCAATACGTCCGTTGGGATTTTGTATCAGCAGTTTCGACATGTCGGCGGAAAGCTCTGTTGGGGCAATGCTTCGGCGGATTCTCTCGGTTGATTGTTGGTCGGCTGCCGATGCTGCTACGGTTGTGAAGGTAAGAAGTAGTAGCACTGACATCGTTGATATTTCTTTTAATCTACGTCGTAGATAGTTCATGCGCGATCCCTTATGAAAAATAGATGCTATCAATCCTATTGTCAGTAGCAGATAACCTAAATAACTTATAATAGTCCCGGTAAGATCTTTGTTTATGGTTAAGATAGTGCCTTTCTCGTCTTTATCGTACGAGGTTTGATAAATGCGATAACTGCCTGTGTAGGCTATGTTGTTCATGAAAATTTTTGTTTTTTCTCTTTTGCCATTGTAGTCGATCACAACTGAGCTGCTGTAAGATGATGGTGATGAGGAGCCTGGGTAGCGTTCAAGAGTGAAATCTATCAGCTCAACGCTGAATGGTAGGCTAATTAAATTGCTTCCATAACTAACTTGCACCTCCACCCCTTTGATGTTTACTACCATGGCAGGTTGATGTTGATATTTTCCACCTTCAACCGATAATTTTTGACTCTCTCCGTCGTAGAACACCTCAATGTTGAGTAATCCAGCAGCATCGGATCCCATAAAGCTACGATATTGTACAAGTAATGGTTTGCCAGATATATCAAATAGATGTGAAAATTTATTTTTTATAAGAGCACCATAGATAGCTTTTTCAACAATTTTTTGTTCGTCGTT
>JAVVZN010000346.1:585-2207 GCA_036650555.1 Rikenellaceae bacterium | reverse complement strand
CTACTTATTGACAGGCGAAGAGCGATGGTTGAAAGAAACTTACAATGCCATGGGGGCCTTTGCTAGCTTAATAGATTTTCGTTCTGGAGATTTACGTTGGGCGTTTGTGGTAGACCCTTATCTAAAAGTAAAACAAGCATGCAGCGCCGACACTCATGTCACAGCAGACTCACTTAGCTTTGGCAACCCACATCCCGAATTGTATAACACTCGTGAGTTTATCATTGGTGAGCAGTATGTAAATATGGTTAGCCATTGGCAAACAGTAAACACACAAGACAACGATGTACATGAAGTATTTAAATGTATGGGCGAAACAATGCTAACAAATGCTTTTCTGATAGAACATGAAAATGGAGAAGTGGTGGGTTACAACTGCGAAGTGGCTCAACAAGGTAGTAAACTGATTGTGAAAGCGGGTGAGAAACAGATTGTCAATCTGCATTGTAATTTAAAGACACCTCACACTATATCTTTCAATGGCAAAACTCAGAAGACAGAAACAAACTTTCTAGGATGGGCATTTGGAAAAAACATCTACCAATAATCTAAAAACTGTTTTCACCACATTACCATTTTTATCTATTACTTAATATTGGTGTCTGATAAAAAGTTTATCAGACACCAATAATTTTTAGAAGCTGTTTTAGAAGCTAATTTAATTTGTCCTTATGTTTTTAATAGGGTTTGCATTTGCGGCATTGTATGTTTTAACCAAAATTACAACACTAATTAGTAGTAGTATTAAGAAAAGAGATGATGCGAATATCCACCAACTTAATTCTATTTTTTTAGTGTAGAGCTTCAACATTGATTCTGATGCAAAATAGGCTCCCATGCCGCCAACAATCACTGCTGGAATGGCAATTTTCAGCACATTGGTGTAGAAGAGTTTTAATATTTCAAGTAAACTTGCTCCATTTATCTTACGCATTGCTATCTCACTTCTACGGCGATTTATCTCATCTTCAGTGTAGCCTATAAGTCCTATTAAAGTTATTAATAATACAATGACACCTGCAATTGCAATAGAATTTTTAACCTCAAGGCTTTTCTTATACATATCAACAACTTCATTTGAATAGAGTGTCACATGTTCATTACCATCTGGGTATGCCTCTTTTATAATCTTATTTACCGATGCAATATTTTCAGGTGTTATCTCCTTGAACTTAATCAACAACCAATCCATACTCATGTAAGCATTAGTGCTTTCCATGCTATCACCACCATAGAATTGTATGCTAGGACGAGTGTCTTGCCCCTCGTATGAACCAATCAAGTAATCGTCGTAAACGCCACATATAGTGAAAATATCATTTGGTCCATTACTATGTTCGGTGATCAAAACGGCTTTACCAACTGCTCCATCTGTCCAGCCTTCCATCTGCTCCATCTTTTTGACAAAACTACGACTGACCATAATCTCGTTAGTGATGCTTGGATCTTCTGTGAAATTGCTGCCATCAATTATCGGAATTTCAAATAGTTTCATATAGCCGTTGCTTGCAAAATACATATCAGCAACATTAAAGTTTTCACGCTCGCTGCCTGGAACACTAATATTATTCCCACTTTGCAGATGTATAGGAAGATTAGCACAACACGATGTGGTTTCTACA
>JAVVZN010000346.1:0-575 GCA_036650555.1 Rikenellaceae bacterium | reverse complement strand
ATATTGTCTTTAATAAAATCTTTTTTGGTTTTATATTGATTATCCAAATAGACAATCCCAATATTTTTATATGAATATCCAGCATCGCTATTTATCATATTATTATACTGTAAAACAATCACTAGTAAAATAGAGACAAAAAAAGCAGACATTGCAAATTGTAGAGAAAGCAACACAAGACTCCATTTACGAGAATTTGCTTTATATCCTCTAAATGCTGCCGCAACTGGAACCTTAACATACACAGCTCCAGGCAACCAACCACAGAAACCAAAAACCATGAAACAAACAACAGACAAAACCACAATGCTACCTACTGAGATCATCCCCTCAAGCGATGCACCTATCACCTGCTGAATATTATTACGTAATAAATATAGGATCAAACATGAAATCAGTAACGAAACAAAAAGATGAACAAATGTTTCAGAAAAGACCATTCTATATATATTACTTGGTGATGCACCATAACATTTACGCACAGCAACCATCTTTGATTTATGCACCATTGCCGATATAGCTATCAAAACATAATTAAAGATTGACACCATAAGCACAGCAGCAGCCATGATAAG
>JAVVZN010000345.1:0-2222 GCA_036650555.1 Rikenellaceae bacterium | reverse complement strand
GGAATGGTATAAATCTCGACACCACAGCAATCACAAGCGCACCTATCAACACATAACCAATTATTGATTTTAATCCTAGTAGCAAAGCTTGCTGCTGGAGAGTAGAATAAAGTGTTCCTGTGGCAATCTGACCTGCCTCACTAAACTCATGACCTTGTGTGATAGCACCATGTAGAGCTTTATTATAACTATCTGAAGCTAGAGGAGTGGTTAAAGTTATGTTTTCAGAGAGAGTATTTATGTATTTAATTTGCAACCTATAAACTATATTATTGAAAAATGATGCTGAGATAACTGGGGCTAACACCGACCTGAACGATATTAAAAAGAAAGCATTTGATAGCATCAATCGCGGATCAAGATCTTCCACCACATAAACGCCAAAAGCAATAAACAAAATCATCATTCCTAATCCTCGTAGAAACATAGGGAAAAATAGCATCTCATAAGTGCCATTGGGCGCGATTCCAAAATAAAGTATAGCAAGATAGCCCACATAACAAAACATGCCACCTGAGATCAAAAAACGGAAACGCCACCTCTGCCAACGAAACCACCAAAAACAGATGAAAGCCCCAACTGCAAAGCCGGGGAGCAGAAATATGTTTAGTAAATTGGCATGTACACTATCAATATGAATAATACTATTCATATAATTTGTCACCAAAGAACTTGTAGATGAGAAAAACATGACCAACACCATAAAGAAATAACCGATGATGGATTTATGATGGCTTAACGGTTTCAGACTTACATAAGGCTTCTCCTTATTACGTTGTCGATACCAAAAGAGGTAGAATAAGATAGGAATAGCAAATACATATATAGTAATTTTTGTTGATGCAAACCAATCTTGTGCCTTTCCATATGTGAACACATAGACACTAAAAAGTAACGCGCCTGCGATTAGAATAATACTTTTATAATCTATCTCTTTATATGGAAATGAGATAGGCTTTTTGGCATATCTGAAAAATAGTAATATGAATGTCATGGCAATCAACATAAGTAAGATTGTGAAGTAGTACATGTATTGCCATTGATAGTAGTAGGCGAGCTGAGCAGTGATTGCCATTGATATTTGACCTCCTGAGAATATAATAGGATAGAAATAGGCATAAAATTCACTACGGATGTTTTTAGGGCTGAAAAATGGACGGATCAACACAACAAATTCAAGCATTACGAAGGCTTTAAGGAAACCTACGAAAAAACTACAAATAATAATGATCTCAATTTCAGAGGTGTTTGCACACCAAAGACTGATTAGAATTTGTAGGAATAAGTCGATGAGTAATAAAGTTTTCGGAGTGACTACGGCGCGTATTTTAGGCACAATTGGATATGCTGCCGCCATGCCCACTGATGCAGCATAATATCCCATTGTAATGTCTTCGCTGAGTATGCCTAAGGTACTACTCACCTCCACCATGCTTCCTGCATAAGCACCATTAAGCATGACAGTTGGAAGAATCACGGTAAACATGGTGACAACACCTAACCATTGAGGCACCCATGTACGAGTAGGTAGATTCAGCTTTGACATTACTATTCTATTTTATGGCCTCTGTTTCTACCATCATTCCAGCACGCAGATGCGACATGACATCTTTTGTGGCATCATCAAATTCAATACGAACAGGGATTCGTTGTTGTACTTTTACAAAATTTCCTGCTGAATTATCGGTTGGGACAAGCGAATATTTAGATCCTGTTGCTTCTGAAATTGCCACCACCGTGCCATTAAATATCTTACCAACGAAGGCATCCACCTTTATGCGTACCTTCTGACCAATATAAATATTTGCTATTTGTGTCTCTTTATAGTTGGCAGTGATCCACTTATCATTACCGCGTACTAGATAAGAGATGGTTTGTCCACTCTGCACAAACTGCCCAGGTTCTAATGTACGACGTCCCATATATCCATCGTAAGGGGCTATTAACACAGAATATGAAAGGTTTAACTTTGCCATATCAAGATCGGCCTCTTTACGTAAGATGGCAGCTTCTATATTTGTAGATTTCTTATTGGTTTCTGAGTATTGCGACTCAGCAACATTTTTCTGCTCCAAGAGTGATTGATAACGAGCCTTTGTTGCTTCATACAGAGCTTTCACCTGCTCGTATTGCTGCTTCGACACTGATTCTTCATCGAGTAAGTTCGAGTAACGCTTGTAGTCTTGTTCTGTTTGCCAAAGTTTCGCCTTGGTTTCAGCAAT
>JAVVZN010000344.1:0-2227 GCA_036650555.1 Rikenellaceae bacterium | reverse complement strand
CCCTCCTCACTAATCACAGGAAAATCGAGTTTTGCCCACAACTTGCTAGGAATATATTTCTCACTTCGCGACAACACATCAACCACAAACGACACTACTTCTTCTTTAGAATGGTTTATAAATTTGTCAATCTGCACATCCTCCCCTTCTTTTACGTTTTCACGAAGTTCTTTATAGAGATTATACACTGTTGAGTATGTTGGATAAAGAAGCTCTATGTTGTCTACCTCCAGTTCATCGAATATTAGTTCTGCAACATTAACATTGACAGGCTCCTGCTCACCCTCCACTTTATAGAAAAAATTATGTGATCCATAAAGTAGAATGTAACTCACTAATTCTTTCTCAAAAGTATAAAGTCTTTGATCACGTATATCAACAGTTGAAAGCACACTACTAGGTTCTTTTAGAAATGCCTGTTTTTTCAGTTTATTAATCTCCACCTCTCTACCTGCTGCACCATTAATAGCAAAGGCACGCAGTTTGCCAACTTCACTCTTTATGAGATCTATATCGCAATCCAAAAGCACTGAACACTCTTTCACATATTGACTACGCACAATATCATCGTCGATAACAGAAACCGATCCAACAACATCTGAGATGACACGTGCCCTGCCAATAGGATCATCTTTAGCCTCCTCCATAAGAAGTTTAGACTTGAATGTTATGAAATCCACCTCGTTCTCATCAATAAATGCGAATAGCTCCTCGGCAGTCAGCGAACGTGCAAAAGAATCTGGATCATCGCCATCTGGCAAACGCACCACACGCACATTCAAACCCTCTTTAAGAATAATATCAATACCACGTAACGATGCCTTTATACCTGCCGAATCGCCATCGTAGATCACCGTCACATTTTTGGTGAGTTTCTGAATCAGATGCACCTGTCCCTGGGTCAGCGAGGTGCCCGACGATGCCACCACATTTTCAATGCCTGATTGGTGCATAGAGATCACATCGGTGTAACCCTCAACCAAAATTGCTTTATCGGCTTGTGAAATTGCTCTTTTTGATTGTGATATACCATATAAGGTATCACTCTTATGATATATCTCAGATTCGGGAGAATTAAGATATTTCGCTACCTTCTTGTCGGAACGCATTGTACGACCGCCAAAACCAATTATTCTACCAGTAAATGTTGTTATTGGAAATATCACTCTACCAGTGAATCTATCGTAGTAGCCACCTTGCTCACGTTTGATTGTCAGCCCTGTTGATATTAGATATTGTTCTTTATGACCTCCACGAATTGCAGCACCGGAAAAGGCATCACCCGACGATGGACAATAACCCAAACCAAATTTACGGATTGTGACATCGTTGAACCCACGTTCACGGAAGTAAGCCAAACCCACATTCCGTCCTTCGGCTGTTTCGGTGAGCTGTGATGCAAAATAATTTGAGGCAAAAATATTGAGCGACATCATTGCTTCTCGCTCCGACGCAGCGCGTTTTCCCTCCTCGGAGAGCTCTTTCTCTTCTATGTCTATGCCATATTTTTTTGCCACATAACGCAAGGCATCACCATAAGATAGCGATTCGTGCTTCATCACAAATGTTATAGCACTACCACCCTCTCCACAACCAAAACATTTAAAGAAGCCACCATTTGGCGAGACCACAAACGATGGAGTTTTCTCATGATGGAATGGGCAACATGCTTGATAATTGGTGCCTTTTTTTTTCAAAGGTACGAAATCACCAACTATCTCGACAATATTTGCCGCTGCATGAATTTTATCAACCGTTGCACTATCAATCATAGGTTTTTCTATTTGTGGAAACAAAGTTATGAATTTATTTGAAATTTTTTGTAAAAATTATTACCTTTGCGAGATTTAAGTAGTGATAACAATTCCGACTGAATCTCAAAAAACAGTAATTAATGCGCTTAGTCGCTAAAAAATCTATCTCTGTGAAGAAAAAATTATCTAAAGTATTGGTACTCGGTTCGGGTGCCCTAAAAATCGGACAAGCAGGAGAGTTCGATTATTCAGGTTCACAAGCATTGAAAGCAATGAAGCAAGAGGGAATTTCAACCGTTCTTTTAAATCCCAACATTGCAACAATACAAACTTCAGAAGGCATCGCCGACAAGGTTTATTTTCTTCCTCTTACTGCATATTTTGTTGAAGAGATCATAAAGAAAGAGCATCCTGAAGGTATCCTTCTAGCTTTCGGAGGTCAAACAGCACTAAATCTCGGTGCAGAACTCTAT
>JAVVZN010000343.1:1976-2232 GCA_036650555.1 Rikenellaceae bacterium | reverse complement strand
TGTATATCCAATATATTGTATGTAATTTTAAAAGTCTATTATATGTCACTTAAAGACATAAATAAAACAATTTACTAACTGCTGAAACTCCATCATGAATGTACTGAATTGTATAAAAAATATGTTGTGTTCTAAAAATGCAGCATCTGAGTTATCGCATGAATCGCGATTATACAAAACCATTGTGAAAACGGCAAATCATCCAATGTTAATATTAAATAAAGATAAATGTATCATAAATGTCTTTAATATTGAC
>JAVVZN010000343.1:0-1966 GCA_036650555.1 Rikenellaceae bacterium | reverse complement strand
ATCCATTATCTCCCTTTTATCAAGCATGTATTTTGTTCGACGAAGTTTTTGATAAAGTATTAGAAACAGGTGACGCTGTTAAATTGTCGTATAAAGTCAAAGACTCTTTTTTGAGAGCTCAAGTTTCTAGGATCGAAGATGATTATGTTCTAATTCACATACACGACATTACTGATATAGTAAAAGAATCGCAGCTCGTTGAGCAAAATAGCTATAAGGAGTTGTCGATGGCATTGACTGCCGGCGGTCTTACCTCTTGGCGTTACGATGTGAAAGAGAGAATTTTATCGTCATCGCACAACAATCCTGTTATTGGCGATAGATCAACTATCGAAAATGTTCTTGATAGAACTCCTTTGGAATATAAAAATGATATAGTAAAAATGTTTGATGATATAGTTTCTCATCAATCTGTGCACCGTAATATAAGAGTTAAGATCCAAACTGTTGCCGGAGATTTGCAATGGACAGATATTCATGCCATGCCTTATCTTTTGGCTCCCAATGGAGATGTGCTTATAATCATGGGTTCGCAAAAAAACGTCACAAGTGAATACGAAACGCAGCAAATAATAGATCAGCTAAACAAGCAAAGCGAATTGATCTTAGATAATATACATTCAGGGTTAGTCTATATAGCGCCAGATTACATTGTGATATGGGAGAACGTGTCAAAAGTGTTTCATCATCCTTCGTTGGTTGATTATTATAAAAAAGGAACTCATTGCTATGAAGCATTTAATCGTAACACCCCTTGCGACCATTGTGTTATGTGTGAAGCAATGCGAACTTTAAAGCCTGCTTTTTATGAGTTCACAAACGAAGCCGGTGTTTGTGTCGAGGCAATGGCAAATCCGTTGCTAGATGTAAATAATAAAGTTGAAGGGGTTATACTTCGACTCGATGATGTTACCCAAAAAAAAGACACCTCCAAACGTCTAAAAGAAACTCAACGAAAGGTATCGGTAGCAAACAAAATGTTGTCTGCAATTGTAGACAACCTGCCCTCATCACTATTTGTAAAAGATGTGAATGACCACTACAAATACATTATGGTAAATAAAGAATTTTGTAATGTTTTAGGTCTATCGGAGAATGATATTTTGGGGAAAACCGATTATGATCTTTTTTCAAAAGAAGAAGCCGATAATTACCGAATCGACGATATTAAAACAGTAGAGCTAAATCAAACAAAAATTATTGATGGAGAAAGCATCTCTTTGAAAAACAGAGTTGCAATTTGGTACACTATAAAAACTCCGATCATTAATGCAGGTGGTGATAATAATAAGCTGTTGATTGTCATAGGAATAGATATTACCGAAAATCGTAAAGCCTACGAAGAACTTGCCGTTGCAAAGAAAAAGGCAGAAGAGTCAGACAGGCTAAAATCGTCGTTCCTAGCCAATATGAGCCATGAGATCAGAACGCCATTAAATGCCATAGTTGGATTTTCTGAGTTGATGCTGTCAAGTAATAACGATGAAGAAAAGGCAGAATATATGCGTATAATATCAACAAATAATGATCTTTTGTTAAGGTTGATTAATGATATTTTAGATCTTTCAAAATTGGAATCTGGGGTGGTTAAACTTCAAATTATGCGGTTTGATCTAGCCGAATATTTCAAAGAATTATCTGCCACAATGAAACAGATGGTTCTAAATCCAGATGTTGAGTTTATAGCAGTAAATCCATATGAGAGTTGTATCGTCGAAACCGACAAAATGCGACTGACCCAAGTGTGGCATAACTTTATGACCAATGCCATAAAATATACAATGACTGGTTATATAAAAATGGGGTATGAGTTTGTAAACGATGGTATCACAATATATGTTGAGGATTCTGGGATAGGTATTGCTAGCGAAAATCGTAAAAAATTGTTTAGTCGTTTCCAAAAGCTTGATTCTTTTGCACAAGGAACAGGGTTGGGTTTGTCAATATGTAAAGCAATAACAGAATT
>JAVVZN010000342.1:0-2235 GCA_036650555.1 Rikenellaceae bacterium | reverse complement strand
AGTTGAATAACGATGTTTTACCTGAATTAGGATTGCCAATAAGTGCTGCTGAGATAACATTTGAACGAGGACGTTGTGCAGATTTCTCTACATCAATTATTGTTGCAGTTTGCTCTATGACATCAGATTTATTTGCTGTTTTAGACACCACCACCATATCTGCCTCTGTGTGTCGAAGCGATACGTAATAACCCATAATCTCATACTCAACAGGATCTTGCAAAGGCGCATTTTTTATCACTTTAACAGTTTGACCACGCACAAAACCCATCTCGGTGATGCGTTTACGTAATGCACCTTTACCCTCTACTCTGAGAATGATACCATCCTCGCCACTTTTTAACTCTGATAATCTCACCTCTTATTTTTTGTATTTTTTAATAAGATTGCCAACAACCTCACTATTTAAATCGAAACCTTCTAGTAAAGGAAACCCTTCCCAAACAACTACTCCATCGGGCGATATAAGCACTGCATGAGGTACACCTTTCACTTCAAAGGTGTTTTTCAAAACGCTTTTAGTGTCGATAGCACTGGTGTACTCTATTTTTGGACTTATCATGTCTTTCACAACATCTTCTTTCTCATTTGAAAGACCTACAACCACAAGGTCGTCTTTGAATTCTGTTTGCAGGGCATTTAGCTTAGGTATTGATTTACGGCATGGTCCGCACCATGTGGCCCAAAACTCAACAAGCACAAATTTACCTTTAAAATCGGGAGCTGGTGTTAAGTATTTCTCAACAACCAATTCAGGAGCCTTTTCATTTAGAAATGATTTTGCCCAAATAGTTTTGTTTCCGTTTGACTCTTGCGCAATTGCCATTGAACTTAGCGAAATTGCAGCTAACAACATTAGTATCTTTTTCATATTATTCATGTTTAGAGAAATCTTCTGTGGATTCTTTATTTATAATAAAACGTTTGTAGTAGGATAAAAGTATGGTGGTTAGGGGTAATGCTATAATCATTCCGATGATTCCGAGTAGAATGCCCCAAATTGATAATGAGAGTAAGATGATAGCAGGATTTAGACCTGTAACTTTACCCATAATTTTGGGAACAAGGAATAGGTCTTGGATTATTTGAACTATACATAGCACCATAAACGCCAAACCAACTATGATCCAGAAATTTTCGCCTGTTTCGGCACTTTTTAAAATAGATAGCATAATCATTGGCACAATACCAACGATTTGAAGATAAGGAACAAGATTTAAAACGCCGATAAACAATCCGAGAACGAAACCCATTGGCAGAGATATGATCTGAAAACCAATAGCAAGCAACACACCAACTATCATAGCCACAGTGGCTTGCCCACGGAAATATCTATCCATGCCTTTTTCAACGTCGTCGATCACCACCAATGCTCTATCTTTGTATTTGGGAGGAATAAGATCTACGGCACCACGTGTGATATTTTCATAATCTTTCAATATAAACACAAGATAGATAAAAGTTACAAAGAAAGCTATGAGTCCAAAAATCAAAATAAATGACTCTGACACAATACTCCACGTCATAGAAAAGGCTTTGCGTATCAATTCAGAAGCATCGCCAGCTGATAGAGATTTTAAAAAATCGCTATTTTGAAAATAGGCTGCGACTTGCTCACCGAATTGTTTTGGGAAGATGTCGGTTAGGTTGTTTGTCTTTATGAATTGGTCTAAAAGCACTATTATCTTTTCAAATTCAGAGATAAATCTTGGGATCAACACACATAAAAGCCCTGTTATAATGCCTAAGCCTACAACCAACACTAACACAACTGCAAGCAGTTTGCTTTTTATTTTCAACCACCGCTGCGCATGCAACACAATAGGGTTTATAAGATATGCTATAAGCCACGCCACAAAAAAAGGAATAAGCGCGTCTTTGGTGATCACCAAAAAATAGATAATAAGAGCAAATATTATCAACGATATTACTAATCTTACTACTCTATCGAGTGTGTATGGCTTTGGACTATCCATCGTTTAAGTTATAATGCTCCGTTTAATATCTCAAGAACTTTAGAAGGAGTGATCGTGCCACGTTCGCCTAAGTTCCATCCTCGCTGACGGAAACGATCTGCTATCAATTCAAATTTCTCAGAGGCAATATTGTAGTCGGAAAGATGTGTTTTTATTCCGATGCTTTCATAAAAATTACGAGTTGCAGCGATAGTGGCGTCGATACGTTCTTTTTTACCACCTGAATTTATACCCCAGACACGCTCACCATACTGAAGTA
>JAVVZN010000341.1:0-2236 GCA_036650555.1 Rikenellaceae bacterium | reverse complement strand
GTTTTTAATGCAATTTCAACTTATCTTGCAGATATTTTTAACTATTTTGAGAGTTAATTTATTGAATAGTAGACTGTTTATGGGTTTTTAAGGAATGACTTGCTAAACCAGCTTCTTAGTTCAAATCTTCCGATCTAAACATCACACTAAACCCAACTTCATAGGCAGTTTCAATATCGCTGCTATCATTCAACATACATTGAGCAAAATACATTGATGCTCTTAGACTTTGATAATACACAACGCTATCTTTATTTTTACTTCCAGTGATATGATCTTCACAATAATCTAAAAACAATTTTTCATATCGTTTTAAGGTATCGTAATCATTCACATAATCTGCTTCAAAAGCAATATCATCACCATCAAAAAAAGCACTCATACTTAATTAAATAAAATGTTACTACAACAAAAAATAAATGCAATTTGCAAATATAGCCATTAAATTTATATTTTTCAAATTTTCAAACCACTTTTCAAAACGATCAACAATAACCATACCTATTAAACACACAATATTATGTTAAGAAAATTAACAACATCAAATTTATTACAGGTTGCAACCATCTCATTATATGCTATTTCACTACCTGCCGGAGCAGCCAACCTAAAGCCAAAGAAATCTGGAACAAAACCTAATATTATTTTTATCCTTGCCGACGATTATGGTTGTTGTGATCTCAGCAGCGGAGGTAGCAAATACTATGAAACTCCTAATATTGATAAAATATCACGATCAGGCATCACCTTCACCAATGGCTATGCCACGTGTCAAGTGTCAAGCCCTTCACGAGCAAGCATCATGACAGGCAAATATACGCCTCGCCACGCCATCACCTCATGGATAGGCGATCCATCTGGAGCAAAATGGCAAGCCATGGGTCGTCAAACAAAAATGTTACCGCCCGAATATGCCCAAAATCTCGACACCAGCGAGTTTACAATAGCCGAGGCAATGAGAGAGAATGGCTATGCCACATTTCTAGCAGGCAAATGGCATCTAGGTGGAGATGGCTCTACTCCTGAAGATCACGGTTTTGACATAAATATTGGAGGTTATGAGGCAGGATCTCCTAAAGGGGGTTACTTCTCACCTTACAACAATCCGAAACTTGCCGATGGACCAAAAGGCGAAAACCTATCGTTGCGTCTTGCCAATGAAACGGCAAAATTCATAACTAACCACACTAAGACAGAAAAAGATCAACCATTTTTTGCCTACCTATCGTTTTACGCCGTACACGGACCAATCCAAACAAGCAAAGATCGTTGGGCTTACTACCGTCAAAAAGCCGATTCAATGGGGATAGCCGAGAACGGATTTCTAATCGACCGAACACTTCCCGTGCGTCAAACTCAAGACAATCCAATATATGCAGGATTGATAGCTCAGATGGACGATGCAATAGGTGTGGTGCTCGATCGCATTGAACAATTAGGATTAACTGAAAACACAATAATAGTATTCACATCCGACAATGGTGGCGTGTCGTCGGGCGATAACTTCTCCACCTCAAACCTACCATACAGAGGAGGCAAAGGGCGACAATGGGAGGGAGGCATTCGTGAACCGTTTATGATTAGCTATCCAAAAGCAATAAAAGCAGGCGACATAAACGACACCCCAGTAATCGGCACAGACTTCTACCCAACGCTACTCGAAATGACATCTGCGCCTGCACGCCCTGCACAACATCTCGATGGTGTAAGCCTTGTACCACTATTCAAAGGCGATTCGCTACAACCACGCGATTTATTCTGGCACTACCCACACTATGGCAATCAAGGAGGCGATCCATCGTCGATAATTCGTAGTGGTGATTGGAAACTCATACTATATCACGAAGACAACCACGTTGAGCTATATAATCTGGCAACAGATAAAACTGAAAGAGAACCTCTCAACGCTCTATATCCGCAAAAAGTTACGGAACTAACAGCCAAATTACAAAAATGGCTAACCGATGTAGATGCTAAATTTCCGACAGCAAACAAGCAATATGATCCGCAAAAAGAGGCCGAACTGAAGGTGCGACACCGCGAAGTTACCATGCCCAATCTTGAAAAGCGAAGAATAGAAGAGTTATCAAAAGATTTCACCCCAAACAAGACATGGTGGGATAGTGTAAAAGATTAGAGAATATTGAAGCAAAAATAGCCGTCGCTGAAAAAGTGCCTTAGGATTACTTTCCACGGAAACGGCACACATTTCACAGATTTTGAGCTATGATAATGC
>JAVVZN010000340.1:0-2258 GCA_036650555.1 Rikenellaceae bacterium | reverse complement strand
AATTAAAACAGCTTCTTATATTAAGCCCCAACAGGCATAAGCATCATAACCAGACTCTTCTCATAAGGGTCATTGCTATCTATTGGCATAAACAACACTGCATGCGCTGTATCAGCAAATTCGATACGAATTTCAGAAGACGTAATCACCGACAACATCTCAATGATATTACGCGATTTAAGACCAATAACAGAACCCACACCCTCACCTTCAAAAGCACAAGAAACGCTATCTTTAGCAGCAGTTGAGAAATCAAGATCTTTCGCCTCTAAAGCTATTTTGTCTCTACCTATTATAAATCTAACCAGATCAGTACCTTGATTAGAACACACCGAAACACGTTTCACACTATTTAGCAACATGGCTCTATCAACAGTTATAGAGTTCGGATTATTTTTTGGGATCACACTGTTGTAGTTAGGATAACGACCCTCAATAACACGACTTATGTAGGTGTAACCATCGAGTGTGAATTTTATGTTTTTTCCACCAAACTCAATCTTAACGTCGCCACTATCTTTTGCAAGAATAGAACGAAGTAGAAGAGCAGATTTTTTAGGAATAATGACCATTGATGGCTCCTCGAAACCTGTTTGTTTATCAATAGATAGCTTCACAAGCTCATGAGCATCTGTGGCAACAAACACCACCCAATCGGCACTGACATCCATAAGTATGCCATTTAGAGTTGGGCGAGTGTCGCTGTTTGCAGTTGCGAAGAATGTTTTGTTTATTCCTGCTAACAACTCATCACTAGCGAGCACCAATATTTTTTCATCATCACTACTCTCACGAGAAACCTCTGGAAAACCAAATCCGTTTAAACCAGGCAACATTATATCACCAGTTTCCCATTTCAACAATATATCAAAACTTTCATGTTCCACACTGAAAAGCACAGGTTGATCTGAAAGCTCACGCAAAACATCTATAACCAAACGAGAAGGCACGGCTGCAACTCCATCTTCATCTGCACTATCAACCTCTATTTCAGATATAATTGTTGATTCTAGATCAGTAGCAGTAATTGTAAGCTTCCCTTTATCTAATGAAAACAAGAAATAATCGAGTATAGGCATAGTTTGTTTTGGAGCTATTACCTTACCTGTATTTTGCAAAACATTTAGTAATGCAACACTTGAAATTTTGAAAACCATATATTTACCTCCTAATAAGTGATGTTTAATAAATAATGCAGCTTCTTAATTAAAGCAATAAAACGATTTGATCAGATTTAGAAGCTGTTTTGCTTATAGTCTACATGGCTGTAAAAGTACAAAAAAATAATAATATTTACAACCCCTAATGATAAATGTTACATTTTGTTAGATCAATAAGTAAATGCGCTATTTTATCTTCAACTTTGGATGTAAATAAGCGTCCTTTCTCTGCCGTTGATTTCGACGGATCACCAACACCTGTATCGGCAGACACCTTCGACCAATCACGAGGTGTCCAAGCAACTCCTTCTCTCAGTGAGGCAATGGCAAACTCTTTCCACGCACCGCTCCCTGCCGTTGATAAATCAACCATATCTGGAAAATAGTGCATCATAGCAGATGTTTCCATCTCACCAGCATGATTATCGGGATTTTCAAAATATCCTGTTTGTGGCTCCACATCGAACCAATTTGAGAGTAGTATTGTGAAGTCTGGAAAATCTATCGCCATGTCGCGGATCATACTTTTAAATGAATTTCCACCATGTCCATTAATAATCAACAACTTATCAAAACCTTGACACTCCAAAGACTCCACTATATCAAAGAGGATAGCCTTTTGTGTTTCACTCCTGGCATTCAAACAGAAAGGAAGATCATGCTGCCCTTTATTCTGCTGACCTAAAGGGATAGATGGCAGAACCATACACTTCACCCCTTCCAACGCATAAGCCTTCTCAGAGGCACGCAACGCAATTTGGTGCGCTATTAAAGCATCTGTTCCATAGGGAAGATGATAGTTATGCGGCTCTGTGGCACCCCAAGGCAGAATCGCCATGTCGTAATGCTCTGCTTTAACAACGCCATACGACACATTTAATAGATCTAATTTCATTATCAGTAAGAATTTATATTATTATTGTCTGGTTAAGAAGCTGTTTTCTTCATATTCAATGAGCGCTTTTTTTATATCACCACCCCATCTGTATCTTCCAATAGAGCCGTCTTTACGTTGAACACGATGACAAGGGATAAGTAGCGACACAGGATTTCGCGCCAGCACCGATGCCACAGCTCTTACAGCTTTGGGTTTACCAG
>JAVVZN010000339.1:0-2263 GCA_036650555.1 Rikenellaceae bacterium | reverse complement strand
ATTGCGGAGCTTGCGCCGAACATTGCCCCACTCAAGCCGTACGGATGATTGAATATGAAAACGGTTTGACAATTCCAAAGATCAATCCTGAGATATGTATAGGATGCGGAGCATGTGAATCTATATGTCCAGTGCGTCCAAATGCAATATATGTGGTTAGAAACGATATACAAATCACAGTAAAACCTCCAGAGATAAAAGAAAGCGAAGATATTAAAGTTGATGACTTCGGTTTCTAATATTCTACACTACTCCATAAAAACGCCCCATGATCTGATAGATCATGGGGCGTTTTTCAGTGCGGCTACAAAATACTAAAACTCTGCTGTCTTTGGAGTACGAGGGAAAGGAATAACATCGCGAATGTTTGCCATGCCAGTTACAAATAGCAACAAACGCTCAAATCCTAAACCAAAACCACTATGTGGCACACTACCAAAACGACGAGTATCTAAATACCACCACATATCTTTCTCAGGGATATTCATCTCTGCAATACGTTTTTCCAATTTTGCTAGATCCCATTCACGTTCAGATCCTCCTATTATCTCACCTATCTTAGGGAACAGCACATCCATTGCTCTAACAGTCTTACCATCTTCATTTTGTTTCATGTAAAACGCCTTAATCTCTTTCGGATAGTCGGTAAGGATGACTGGTTTTTTGAAATGTTTCTCAACCAAATAACGCTCATGCTCACTTTGAAGATCTAAGCCCCAACTCACTGGAAACTCAAATTTTTGATCGGCACCTTTCAATATTTCAATGCCTTCTTCATATTTTAAAATCACGAAATCATTTTCAACAACAAATTTCAAACGCTCAATCAACTCTTTGTCGTACATGCTCGCTAAGAACTCTAAATCTTCAATACAATTGTCGAGTGCATAACGTATAAGATATTTCAAAAACTCCTCAGCAAGAGCCATATTGTCGTCTATTTCATAGAAAGCAATCTCTGGTTCAATCATCCAAAACTCTGCTAAGTGACGAGGTGTGTTTGAATTTTCGGCTCTGAATGTAGGACCAAAAGTGTAGATCTGCGACAATGCTGTTGCTCCTAACTCTCCTTCGAGCTGACCCGAAACGGTAAGGTTACATGCTTTACCAAAGAAATCTTGCGCATAATCTATTGAGCCATCGGCTTTACGAGGAGGGTTCGACATGTTGAGTGTTGTGACTTGAAACATCTCACCAGCACCTTCGCAATCAGATCCAGTAACAATCGGAGTATGAAGATAGAAATAACCTTTATCGTTGAAAAATTTATGTATAGCAAATGCCATTGCATGACGCACACGAAGAACCGCACTAAAGGTGTTTGTACGAGGACGTAGATGTGCTATTTCTCGCAAAAATTCCAATGTATGTCCTTTTTTCTGAAGTGGGTAGGTGTCGGGATCTGCAACGCCGTAGATTTCAATTTTAGCGACTTGAATTTCAACTCCTTGACCTGCGCCCATAGATTGTACCAATTTACCTTCTACGCGCAAAGATGCCCCAGTTGTGATCTTTTTAAGTAGCTCATCATCAAACGACGCAACATCAACAACACATTGAATATTATTTATTGTAGAACCATCATTAACGGCAATAAAATTCACATTTTTATTACCTCTCTTAGTTCTTACCCATCCTTTTACAACAACTGTTTGTTCTTGTGGAGCCGTTCTCAACAACTCTTTAATCTTAATTCTTTCGTCCATAAAATTATATATTTTTCAGAAATACAAAGTTAGTATTTTTTTATTAAAAATTTAAGTTTCTTATGCAAATGCCTTTTTTTTCATTATATATCTTACTCCTCGTTCACCCCAAACAACTATTATTGAGCATACGATACGCGGAACAAAAATCAAAAACAAAGGAATGCCAATAGTAAAGTATAGTAGTGTATCTTCAATTAAACTATGCGTGCAAGCAATACTGGTGTTTAGTAATTTGACGTCTGATCTGTCTATTTCACCTTTTGCAACCTCCGAGATCATCACAGCTCCACCATATGCCAATCCTAAAGTGTTTGCAACAAGCCATAAAAAAGTGGTTGAATAGGGCAAACCCATTAGTTTCATTAATGGATGTAAAGGTTCTGTTAGCAGATCTAAAACCTTAAATTCACGTAAAATATTTTGGATAATATTAAGTATTGTCACAAAAACCACAACTTGCAAAGTTAGAACCGACATTGATTTCAGCCAACCAATAAACATCATGCCCCAAGAAGTTGGAGTTGCAGATGCCACATTCAATATTAAATTACCTG
>JAVVZN010000338.1:0-2275 GCA_036650555.1 Rikenellaceae bacterium | reverse complement strand
ATGATTTTTGAGCTGTAGTTCACTACTATCTCGGCAAATCATCGAAAAAATAGCCTCAAAAATAGCAGTAATAAAATTTTGAAAACAAATCAAAACAACTTCTTAGAAGCTGTTCAAATTTATTATTGATAGCTTAGATAAAAATTTCTAACCTCCGTAGTACACAAATATACTATAAATAAAAGTAAATCATATGATTACATACGATGTTTGAAATTTTTATCGGACAACAATAATTATAGTGTTGGTTTGTATGTTCTACACTTTCTAATCAGCAAACAAAAAATGAAATAATTATTGCTTGCTAAGTTTTTCTCTGTTTACAACTGTCACATTATCACCATCAAGAGCGATAGTTTTTGCTTTGACTAGTGTGTTGAGTATCTTCTCAACAGAGTCGAGAGTGATGTCGAAGTATTTCATTATCGACCTTTTGGTAATTGGATGGTTTATCTTTGTCTCATCAATGATATATTCGCATATCTTGTGTTTCAATGATACAAATGCCAAATAGAATAGGCGTTTGTTTAGCACGTTGGCACGATTGCTTAGAATATCAATAAAGTTTGATAGAATTATGACGTTGTCTTGCATCAACTCAAACAGTTTAGCGCGGTGTAACACCACAATCTCTACTTCGTTTGTTGCTGCCACAACATCAAAAGGCAGACGGTTGTAGCCACCGAAAAGAAAGGCTGGCGATATAAGGTTTGGTGCAGATATTTCGTCAGTGAACATGACACAGCCTGCTGCCGATGTCACTTTGCCTGTGACGCTGCCTTTCACAACTATCATTAATCCTGAGTAAGCAGTGTCTTTTCGTGAAATTATATTGCCTGTTGTGAATTTAAGGTGAGAGTAATCGCCGGCAGGTAGTAGCTTTGAAATTTCTTCATCGCTTAATCCTCTAAATAGAGGACATTGTTCCAGTGAGATATTATTCATAATCTGAATGTTTTATCTATTACAATAATTATTTGTCAATTTTTGCCCATGAGTCTTTTAGTCCAGTGGTTTTGTTCAATACTATATGATCTTTTGTTGTGTCGGGATCAACGCAGAAATAGCCGATACGTTCAAATTGGAATTTTTCACCATCTTTGGCATCTTTTATTGATGGTTCGATGTAGCCTTTTATAACTTTCAGCGAATCTGGATTTATAAGTTCGGTAAATTCCATGCCTTCAGGCACATCATTTGGATTTTCACGATCAAAAAGACGATCAAAAAGACGAACCTCAGCCTCAACACAGCTTTGTGCATCCACCCAGTGTATCACGCCTTTTACTTTACGTCCGTCACTAGATCCTCCACCCATAGATTGCGGATCGTGTGAGCAATGAAGTTCAATGATATTACCTTCTGAATCTTTTATCACCTCTTCACATTTAATTAAGTAAGAGTAACGTAAACGCACCTCTTTGCCAGGCGATAAACGGAAATATTTTTTTGGAGGTTCTTCCATAAAGTCGTCGTGTTCAATATATACCACTCTTGAAAATGGTACGTTGCGCCGACCTGCTGTTTCGTCCTCAGGGTTGTTCACACAGCTGATATTCTCTGTTTTTCCATCGTTATATGTGGTTATTACCACTTTCAACGGATTAAGTACAGCCATTTTACGAGCAGCACTTTTGTTTAAATCTTCACGAACACAAAATTCCAGTAACCCTAAGTCAATGACGTTATCGCGTTTGGCAACACCCACTTTATCGGCAAAATTGCGTATTGAGGCTGCGGTGTAACCACGACGTCGAAGTCCACAGATCGTTGGCATACGTGGGTCATCCCAGCCCATAACTCTGTTTTCTTTAACAAGCTGCAATAGTTTACGTTTGCTCATCACCGTGTGAGTGATGTTCAGACGTGCAAACTCGTATTGGTGGCTTGGAAAAATATTTAGTGCTTCGATAAACCAATCGTAGAGCGGGCGGTGTACGTCAAATTCTAGTGTGCATATTGAGTGAGTGATCTTTTCTAGTGAGTCTGACTCTCCGTGTGCATAGTCGTACATTGGATATATGCACCATTTGTCGCCAGTGCGATGGTGGTGTGAATGGAGAATGCGATACATAATAGGATCGCGCAAAAGCATATTTGGATCTGCCATATCTATTTTTGCACGTAGCACTTTCTCTCCGTCGGCGAACTCTCCACTGCGCATGCGAGTGAATAGATTGATATTCTCTTCTACTGAGCGGTTGCGCCAAGGGCTCTCTTTGCCAGACTCATTTACTGTGCCTCTGGTCAGACGTATTTGTTCTTGCGACTGATC
>JAVVZN010000337.1:0-2280 GCA_036650555.1 Rikenellaceae bacterium | reverse complement strand
TCTTTAATTGTGTAGTAGGTGTTTGAATAATAACTATTTATTTGGTTTGTTTTCACCCATCTAGCCTCAGATATCCCCTCTTCTGTTTGAGGCACAAATGTTTGGTTGGCGCTGCATTGCATTTTGTACCAATGAGTGCATTTGATTATCCATTTATCATATAGGTTATAAATATGATATGTGTTGCATATTTTGTTGCCCAACACCAATCCTTCTACTCCGCATTCCTCTTGAACTTCGCGTAGAGCGCATTGCTCAATTTGTTCACCTATCTCTAGCTTGCCTTTTGGTAGATCCCACCGCTGGTTGCGATATATCATTAATATATCGCCTTGTGGGTTTGAAACCACACCTCCTCCAGCCGTGATAGCAGTGAAAGCGCTGTTTAATGCCTTTAGGGCGGCATCTTTTTGGTCGAAATCAACGAATAAAACATCGTAATTTTCAAACGCAGTTAATATATTTTTGAGATCTGTGAAAAAAACCTCAGCATTTAATATATTTTTAACTCGTTTATCACTATATTTGCCAATTGTATAAGCAAAATGGATTAGCTTATCGTTATAATATATATTTAATTCCATACTTTTATGAATAATATTGCTTGTGACATAGCTACAACTTTATTGCAAATTAAAGCAATAAAACTGAGTTCTGCAAACCATTTTACATGGGCGTCGGGTTGGTATTCTCCAATTTATTGCGACAACCGTAAGATCTTATCTTATCCTGCTGCTCGTAAGCAGGTCTATGAGAGTTTTGCAAAAATTATTGCCGACCTCTATCCCGATGCTGATATTTTGGCAGGCGTTGCCACAGGTGCCATTGCACATGGCGTGTTGGTGGCTGAACACATGGCAAAGCCTTTTATCTACGTTCGTAGCGCACCCAAAAGTCATGGCATGACCAATCAAGTGGAAGGTGAGTACAAGGCAGGCGCTAAGGTGGTTGTGATTGAAGATCTTGTTTCAACTGGTGGTAGTAGCCTAAATGCAGTGGAGGCTCTTCGTGCTGCTGGTTGTGAGGTGCTAGGCATGGTGGCAATATTCACTTACGGATTTCCAACCGCAGAGCAAAACTTCAACGCAGCAGGAGTCACTCTCACCACATTAAGCAACTACAACGCATTAATCGACGTTGCCGTGGAGCAGAACTACATAGGTAAAGAGGAGATGGAAACATTAAAACAATGGAGAAAATCTCCTGATACTTGGAAAAAATAACATGACAGAATATATAAGCCAACAACAAAAGATCGTTAAACCCGATCATGTCATCTACACCGCATTGTCTGACTTCAATAATTTCACACCACTCTTAAAAGATAAGGTTGAGGGGTGGAGTGTTGAGGGTGACGTTTGCTCTTTTAAGGTCAAAGGATTCACCGTTAAGCTGTCGATAGTAGATAAAAAGCCCCATAGCTCGATCAAATTAACAGGTGTCGATATACCATTTGAGTTCTTCTTTTGGATTCAGCTCAAAGGAGTAGATGAGAGCGACACGCGTATGCGTTTGGTGGTGCATGCCGAGCTAAATGCCATGATGAAGATGATGGTTGGTAAGAAGCTACAAAAAGGATTAGACGATATGGCTACTCAGATCGCAACCGCATTTAATTCCATATAAGAAGCTGTTTTAATTTATTAATTTTGTTCTTTTCGGCTCTTTTTGCCCTAGTTTTCGCTCTGTAAATCCTTATTTAGCTCGCTAAAATCGGATTTTCAGAACAAAAACTATGACAAAAATAGCTCTAAAATAACTTCGATAACAAATCAAAACAGCTTCTAAGTAAAACGTAATGCAATAACTTTAGATAGAAATGAAGAGATTAATTTTATCTGTGTCGCTACTTGTTGTGTCGATGACATTAGCTGCACAAGACGCCGTTGTCAAGAAAATAATTGAGATCGGTAAAACCAACAACCAAACGACCGAGCACCTATATACCTTAACAAGTCGTTTTGGCGGTCGCACCATTGGATCTGATGCCTACGACAATGCAGCCGACTGGGTGGCTTATGAATTTAAGAAATGGGGTTTGGAAGTGTCGATGGAAGAGGCAGGAGAGTTGCCTGTTGGGTTCAATCGTGGTAAATGGTCGGGTAGACTGCTCGGCGACACACCTATGAACCTCCATTTTGTCACGCCTGCCTACACCTCTGGCACACGTGGCGCTCAAAAAGGACATGTGCTGATTGAACCGCAATCAACTGCCGAATTTGAAATGATGAAACATAAGTTAAAAGGAGCGTGGGTGCTTGTTGGTGGTAAAAGTTCTGG
>JAVVZN010000336.1:0-2293 GCA_036650555.1 Rikenellaceae bacterium | reverse complement strand
AAAATTGTATAATAGGAGTCAAGTCGGCATATCTTATCTCTAAAGGTGTGCCTAGAGAGTTTAATCTTGCATCTACTGCTTATAATGCTGAGCTTGCTGCCATACTGAAAAGTGTAGGCATGGTTTGGTCGGACAATATGCCCTCTAGCACAATGGCTGAGATAGATTTCAGCGGTATGTTAGATAAATTACCTGCCGATATTGATAAAAACTACGACCATATTCTAACTATTAAGGTGGAGGATATGTATCAACGTCAATCAGAGGTGTTGCCTTTATGTTTTTCTGTTAGTCAGCCTATTATTGAGATTGACAAAGTCAGTCGTGTTGCCGAAAATGGACCTACTGTCGATGTTGATTTAGATTGTGTGATTGCAAATGGAAGTTTCGATCACCTAAGTAAAATAGAGATGCTAAACGGATTTACTTGGCAGCAAGTTGATAAAACTAAATACACTAAGCATGTAGATCCTTTGGATAAGCAAAAAGCCACTATAAAAATATCGGGGCTAGATATTGCAAGCAGTCAATATACTTTCAGATTATTCCATAAGAATCCTGCTATTAATATTGAGCGTCGTAGCGATCAGATTACCGCGTATCGTGTAACTCCAAAAATCATTATGTCGGTTTTAAATGGTACTGATGTAAATGGTGTAACTAGAGTTGCATCGCAACATGTAGCTCAATTAGAGGTTAAATTAGAAACTACCGATCCTACTTTTGTGTTTGATGCCTCAAAAATGCAGTTAAAAGTACGTAATCAAGGTTCATGGGAAAATATCGGACGTGTTGTAAGTTCTAACCCCACTGCTAAAACTGCGATTATGGAGGTTACAGGTTTAACTCCTAGTGAAAAATATCGTATTCGTTGTGTCTACGATGGTCGTTACAACTCATTCAATGAGGGTATCTTCCAAACAGATGGATTCCATTTCGAGAATTGGGGCGCTACTCAAACGCTCTCTAATGTGCAATGGGGTGGTCGTATTGGGTGGAAAAAAACTACATATTATGCTTGGGGAGCTGGTAAACATTTTGATGGATATGATGATTATGAACTAACTACATTAACCGCAGATAATATAAATGATTCATATTGGACAACAAATGGAACAAAAACATTTAGTGGTGGCTTTAGTCCATATAATTCTTGGTATATTGCCCCTTCTATTTTAAAAACAGGTGGCGCTTCAGGTAGTGGTGTTGAACTTCGGTCTGTTGCATGGGATAACAGAGGTCCTGCTGTTCCAGATGGAAATATAGGTTTATTAGTATATCCACCTGAGCCTGATTGGGCTTGGAGTGCCGATAATTATAATCGTAATACGCGAGATCAAGTTGCCCCTCCAGATTTCTCAACCGCATTCAAATCATCGGGTAAGTTATTCTTAGGCACATATACTTGTAATCATGATCCAAACGGAAACAACCCTAATGAGACCTATAACGAAAGAGGTTTGAAGATTAAAACCAGACCTATCGGAGTTAATTTCTCTTATAAGTTTTCATCATATAATGGAGATAAAGCTTGCGTAAGAGCAGTGGTGTATGATGTAAATGATAATATTGTAGGTTCAGGAGAGTTAGAAATTTCATCTGATACCCCATCGTGGTCGCAATCATCTGTTTCTGTGGTCTACACAAATCAAGCCAAAGCCGATCACATAAATATTATCTTCTCATCTTCGATTGCCGACAAACTCCCTTCATCACCAAATGCAAATATGCAAGGGGCGATAAAACTAAACACAACAGATCGAAATGCACGTATTGCCACAGGCAATTTGTTTAGTATCGACGATGTTGAATTGAAATATTAATAACGTAGAATAATAATAAACAATAATATATGAAAACTATTTTAAAACGTTTTATCTACTCGCTTTTTATCATTATGATGAGCATGGGTTGTAGCGAAGATAATAAGAAATTCGATGAGGTTGGTCCCGATGGTAATATTGTCACACGTGGCTATGTGTCGTTGGCAAAGATCGACATAACTGTTGATATTTCTACAAAAGGCGAAAGTATAACCAAAGCTGGTGAAATTGATACTAAAGATTTCATTGTGACGATTATCAATAAGAAAGATAATAGTGTGGCAGGTGAATGGAAAAAATCTGAGATGCCTGAAAAAGTGGAGGTCTACACAGGCGATTATACCGTTAAGGTTGTAAGCATGAAAAATCATAAGACTGCCGCTTGGGAGCAGCCATATTATACTGGTAGCAGAGATTTCAAGGTGTCGGAGGGTGTCACCACCATTATAGAACCAGTGGTTTGTAAATTG
>JAVVZN010000335.1:0-2294 GCA_036650555.1 Rikenellaceae bacterium | reverse complement strand
CTTGAAGTATGTCGCGCGCATGATAGAGCGCAGGCTCAACACCAATTCCATATTTTTGTTTATAGAGCATTGAGTAGAGAAGTGTTTGGAATATAGGTTTGCTCTTCTTGTTGGAGGCGCTTTGCATGATTTCATCTAAATCTTTGCAGGTGTGTTTGCTCTTGCCACTTTTGTAATCTATGATTCTCCTCTCGCCGCTTGACATAGTGTCGATACGGTCGATTTGACCCACGAACTGCACTTTTTGACCCACGAACTCAACATAACCGTCGATATTTGTTTCAAGATCATTGATTCTAAATTTCACCTCTGAGAGCATGTCGTAGGTTAATATATTTCTAACAAGTCGGCTTATCTCAATTTGTTTAGCCACTAGTCGCCCGTTGAACTCTTGCTGCCCTATATTCAATATTGCTTCTATCTTTAAGCGTATTCTATGCTCAATGCTACCATCGGTTAAAATCTTATTTATCTCGGTTTTATAATCGGCTTTATCTTTTATTTCAATGTATATGTCTTCCATGACACCGTGCAAGATCGAACCTGAAGTTGCAGCATCGAGAGTGTCTGTGATCTCTCTCTTTTGCTTTATGTTTTGTATTGATGAGAAGTAAAAACGCATTGAACACTCCACATAATCATATAGTCGTGAGGCGCTCAGCTTACGTTGTCCGTTTAAAAATTGCGACAACTCACTAAACACCTTATCCTTTTTGGCAATCACTATCCGGTTGTGTTCGGCTGGTGATGTTTTTAGGTTTATATTTTTTGTTATTATGCTATCTTTATGTGGCGATTCTATTCTCAATTGATGAATGTAGCGACTCGGTTCGCCACTCAAACTCTCTCCAGCATATGAGCTATAAACGATATGGATATTTTCGGCTCGTTGCAATAGACGATAGAAATAGTAGGAATACATTGCCTCATGAGAAGATAAGGTTGGTAGTCCGTAGCCATAACGTAAGTTTGACGGCACTAGCGATGTTATATTTTTTATGCTAGGGTAGTTGTCTTCACACAACGAAAGAAGTATGACATTTTTAAAATCAAGGTTTCGACTCTCTAAGATACCCATGATCTGCATACCCATAAGCGGTTCGCCCTCAAATGTGATGTTTGCAGAGTTTAGATATTTGCTTAGTAGCGATAAAAATATGCTCATCGTGATCATGTCAGAGCAGGTTGCAATTGATGTTTTAAGTCGTTGCAAGCATTCCATCGTTCTGTTTATGTATTCTAGTTGTTCAACAGAGAATTTGTCGGCCGAAATTTTTAGTAGAGTTATAAAAATATTACTTATTTTATCACAAAATCCATTTGGCGTGGTCTCTATACTGAACAGTAGTGAGGTGAAGTCATTACGAGCCACATCACTCAACGGAATATATGCCATCATATGCTCTTCTGCCTTAGATAATAGGGTTTTGTAGTAATCTTTGTCGCAACTAGTGAGAGCATATTGAATGTATGTGTTGTTTATAACGCGAAACAACTCTTTATTATATAACTGAGGATGCTCTTTGTCTTTGCAGTCTGCCGACATCTGCAATTTTATTAGGTTCTCAGTAAGTAGATAAGGTTGAGTTAGGCGTAGCGGATAACCAGATGTGACATTAAAATTCTCAACACATTTTGGAATGCTATAAACAAGCGGTAGAAGCAACGACTCATCGGTGAGAATCACTGCTGTTTGGCGTGATAGTTTGTCGCCTTGCTCATGCAGTTTCTCTAACACGCCAGTGACATATTTACATCCAAGCACATCCGAAGGAGCATTTACTATGGTTATATTTTTGGATGACACGAAGTTATCACGTTTTGCATCGCTCAATATTTCTCCGTAGCGTTTTATATTCTCGCGTATGAATACACCAGCCTCTTGAGTGGTGTCGTTTGTGTAGTAGCTGTCGTAGTCCCAGTAGAATGATGCGTTGCAGCTACTTTTTAGATAATCGAGTAGTGCCATCTCCGATGTTGATAGAGCGTTGAAGCCCAAAACGGCAAATTCCCTACCGAGTAGCTGTTCTATTTCAACTTTCGATGTTATAATCTCATATGCACGTCGGTATATCATACCTCCATAACCAATGCCCATCGACGTTAGGTGATCTCTGAACTCTTTGTAAATCGGATATAGAGTGTTCCATAATCTTAGAAACTCTTTCTGTGATGCAGAATAATGAGCCGAATTTTTAAACACGCCCCAGAATTGAAGTATCACATCTTTCTGCTCAGAGCTTAGATAGTCGAAGCGCTCTTCAATCTCTTTTATATCGTTTATGTTTGAAAAC
>JAVVZN010000334.1:0-2296 GCA_036650555.1 Rikenellaceae bacterium | reverse complement strand
AACTGGCGATATAGTTCGCTACTCAGAAAGTTACGTATGTCCATGCCCTCTATCGGCTGAACCGAAATAAGCATCTCTTTAGTTTTTTTGTCGAGCAGGCTTATAAAATGTTGGTTTGTGCAGACAACTTTTCCATTTTGATCTATAACAATAATGGCTTCATTGAGTTTTGTGACCAAAATTTTAAATTTTAAATTCAATACTTTTATCTGTTCTGCAAGCAATTTATTTTCGGATGTTAATTGATTTATTGATGCTTTTTGCTCCTCAACAAGAGAAGAATCAATAAATGCTTGATTTATTTTTTCAACTGGAATTTCTAGTTTTATGGCGTTTCCGGCACATGCTTTGAAGCACGTTCCGCATGCAACACACTTTGTAAAATCTATCTTATACTGCCCCTTATCAATGAAAATTGCATTTTTGGGACAATTTTTAAGACATATATTACAGCTGTTGCAGAGGTCATTATTTATTGTTAAAAAGTTCATTTTTTTGGGTTTAAGAAAAATAAATCTAAAATTGTTTTGCAAATATAATAATTTTGCTTTCCTTTGTAGAATATATATTTCTTTTAACACAAGTTTTTTTATGAAAGGTACAGTAAAATGGTTCGATGGAGCTAAAGGTTATGGTTTCATCACAGCCGAAACAGGTGGCGATTTGTTCGTTCACTACACAGGTATTAACAAAGACGGTTTCCGCGGTCTAGAACAAGATCAACAAGTTGAGTTCGACATGGAAGATGGCAAAAAAGGCCCTCAAGCTGTTAATGTTAGTGTAATAGGTTAATTTTTGTCTTCAACGAGATAAATTTCTTATTATTTACAGGAGGATAATCTTAGATTATCCTCCTTTTTTTGTCTAATCTTGTGACTCCTTAAACGAGAAGGCGAAGTTGTTGCCGTTGAGGTAGATCACAATACAAAAGATTGTGCATATCACTAGGTTCATGATAAATGGAAATCTCTCTGAGTGGCTATCGAAAATCTTTTGTACTAAATCAATTACAAAAGGGGCTATTGTCACAGCCACATAATTCATCGCTAATGTATACGACAACATCAGTGTGGATTTGTTTGTACCGCCTATTATCGCTGCCTTATCATAGGCTAAGGGTTGGATTATTCCGTATCCAATTCCTAAAAATATTGCTCCAGTTCCAAATGTCATATTTGATTTACCTAGGCTTATTAATAATAAGCCTAGAGCTATTGTTGCCATTGATATGAAGATTGTGTTGTTTTTTAATCGGGAAGTGATCTGAGATAGAAAAAATCCAGGCAACATGATAGATAGAAAAAATAAAGATGTAATAATGCCTACCGCTTTACTACTTATTCCGTAGCTCCCTGCAAGAAATGGCAAGTAATATGAAATTGATATTACTAAATATGTGGCAGTGCCGTAGAGCGCTATCACACCCCATAATTTTCTAGGATTATAGATACCTTCAGTATTTGTATTGATATGTAAGGAGAGAGGCTCTGTATTTGGTTTGATATAGATTGATAACATTAGTGGAATAATAGGGATCATATAGACCAAAAATGGAAGATGCCAATCTGTTTTAGCAAGAATGCCTGCCGCAATGGTGGCAAATACAAGTGATAAATTTGCAATTCCAGATTTTATTCCGAGCTGTTTCATCCTATATTTTCCAACGAAGAAATCTGTGATTAAACCTGCCGCAAGCGGAATTACCAATCCACAACCAATCCCAAGAAGAGAACTGATTATTATTAGTTGTATCATGTTTTTAGCAAAGAAATAGAGTATTGCGCTTACCAAATATATGACAAGAGCCACCACCACTATTTTCATCTTGTTGCGTGAGATCGACAAACGTCCTGAAAGCAGAACGAATGGTATGATAAAAAGATTAGGAAGGATGGTAAGTAGTTGTATCTCTAATTGAGAGGTGTCAGGAAAGATAGTGGTAAGATCGTTCATAAGCGGCGATATTGCTAATCCTGGAAGATTAACCACTAGAGATATAGACCATATAGCAATTAGAGTAATAAGCGAAATAGTGCCTTTGCCAGTTTGAATTTTCATCGTTTAGTGTTTTTATGTTGAGAGCTTTCCGCAACATTAATGCCAATGATTTCAAGAGATCTATTTATGATTGGCATAATTAATGAAGTGTTTTGTTGTTAGAAGCTGTTTTGAATTTATTAATCTCGTTCTTTTCGGCTCTTTTTGTCCCAGTTTCCGCTCTGTAAATCCTCATTTAGCTCGCTAAAATCGGATTTGCAGAACAAAAACAGAAACAAAAATAGCTCTAAAATAACTT
>JAVVZN010000333.1:0-2299 GCA_036650555.1 Rikenellaceae bacterium | reverse complement strand
CTATTACATACAACGTTTGAAATTTTACCGGACAGCAATAATAATATATCGTTAAATTTTGTCTTTTATCCAATAATCAATAACAGTCACACTTTTTACCTTACCTTTTATTAGCTTGCCAAATGCTTTATGTGCGGGATGTATTAGATAGGCATCGCGATCGGCATTTGAGTTGAATGTTACAAAAAAACAATGAGTGTGACCTTTCTGTAAACCTTCGGGGCTGCAATCGGTGCCCCATTCATAGCCTTTAACCTCTGATATTTTTGTTGGTAGAGCAGTGAATGCTGCCTCTATCTCGGCAATTTGTGCTGGAGTAGTGGTTTCTGTGAAACCAAATAGTACAACGTGGCGTAGCTCTTTCGCCTCTTGAGCAGTTTGTGCATTTACATGTGTTAAAGTAACAAGCATTGCGATGCAGATAGATAAAATGTATTTCATAATAGTTGAATTTTGTATGATAATTAAAACAGCTTCTAAAAATTCTAAACGTGGCATATAATTGTCTGATTTATCTTTTTAAGAAAAAAATAGCACTTTCAGTGCTTCAAAAAACGAAAATACTCTTATAGTGTTTTCAGAAGCTGCCGCGGCGGCTCCTTGGGTTTGCATTGAGGTAAGGCATAACTTTTAACCTGACAACAATATATGATAATAATAGATAGTGTTTTTTTGTATCATTTGTTTATCAATTTTTTCTTCTCATTAATAAAGGTCGATAGTTCTATAATCGTTTTATTGTATTTTTTATCCCCAACAATGTTTGTGTTCTCTTGTTTGTCGGTTTTGTGGTCAAACAGCATACGTGTCGTTGATTTTTTATTCCATTGGGCGTAGTTATAACGCGGTGTTACTGCATTATCACCTCCTGTCCATTGAATGTAGACTTGCTTTTTTGTAGTTTTTTTGGGGTTTTTTAGAATAGGAACAAAACTTACTCCATCGAGTTGATTTGTGGGAGTTGGTAGATTGCATAGTTGGCATAAAGTTGGATATAGATCTACAAGCTCAACTATTGACGTGGTGGTTGCTCCTTTTTGATTGGGGACACTTACTATTAATGGCACGTGTGTTGATTTATCCATCAAGTTGTGTTTACCCCAAAAGGTGTGTTCACCAAGATGCCAACCATGATCTCCAAGCAGAACTACTATCGTATTTTTGCTTAATCCGAGCTGGTCGAGTTCATTAGTGATTTCTCCTATTAGTGCGTCTATATAGCTCACTGAGGCATAATAACCATGTTTCGCTTCTTGTTGAAAAGCTGTGTCGGTGGTGTTTTCTATACGAGCATATGAGAGTATTTCTCCAGAACCTTGCACTTGTGGGGGTAGATTTTTTGGACGATATTGGTTGTCGGCTAGTGGTAAATCTTCTCGCTGGTAGAGATCCCAATATTTTTTTGGTGCATTGAAAGGAAGATGTGGTCGCCAAAATCCGCACGCCAGGAAGAAGGGCTTGCCCGAATCTTTTAATCTACGTAGGTCGGAGATGGTGCGTTGGGTAGCTTTGCCGTCGTCGTAAGCATAGTCTGAAACATCGGCTGCCTCGCAGAATGGGCCTCTCATTGATTTTGGATTGATGGTACGTCCAGATAGAGTGTTCATCCAAAGCTCCCATTTGTTGTACACTGCCCAGTCGGATCCGTAGCCGTCGGGATGCACTCGCCATGGATATTCACTCCATGAATCGGCATGGTCTGTGATTTGATGAAAAACTTTTCCATTGGAGATAGTTGTATAACCGTGGTCGGTAAACCAACGTGAAATAGGAATAGCTTGCGGTGCATCTTTGCTAGCTGAGGCATCGAATGCGATGAAACGGTTTGGGTAGCGTGGATAGACACCTGTGAGCATGCTGGCACGCGACGCTCCGCTCACCGGAACATTACAATAGGCATTTTGAAATAGAGTGGCATTATGTGCTAAACGATCTATGTTTGGTGTTTTAACCTCCTTCACCCCATAGCATCCTAGCTCAGGACGTAGGTCGTCTGCAATAAGAAAGAGAACATTCATCTGAGATGAGTGTTGTTGTGCAAAGGAAAGTACAGGCACACTAGTCAATAAACCTCCTAAAAATATAAATTTAAGTTTCATATCAATGTTATGAAAATATATTTTGTATGTAATAATGTCATGGTGTATATCTTTCAAAGTTACCTATATATTTTCATTATTCACAAATTTATTTTGATAATTATTTGATTATTATTATTGGTGTCTTAGAAGCTGTTTTAATTTGTTATCGAAGTTATTTTAGAGCTATTTTTGTCCCAGTTTTTGTTCTGTAAATCCGA
>JAVVZN010000332.1:0-2305 GCA_036650555.1 Rikenellaceae bacterium | reverse complement strand
ATAAATCGAGTGTTCAAAATTGTTTTAGCTCTGCGTGTGCATTCCATCACCCAATCAACATCGGCAGCATATTTATAACGTAGGTTATAAATAGGAGCTATTGATTTTTTAACAATAAATGATTGATGACAAACCACCATTCCCATTTTAAAAGAGCGCAGTGTGAGTTTTTTAGGCAATTTTTTACCTCTCAATCCTTTTGTGCCGCCATTTTCCGATAGTATCACTGTGTCGCCATAATATATGTCGGCATAGTTTTCATATCCTGCAAAGATGTTTTTCAATATATCTGGTGAATATACAAAATCTCCAGCATTAATAAACCATACATAAGCCCCTGTTGCAAGGCGCATGCCTTTATTCATTGCATCGTACAATCCTTTGTCGGGCTGGCTGATCCAACTCGTCACCCAAAGGCTGTTAGCCTCAATAACTTCTTTTGTGCCGTCGGTTGAGCCTCCGTCCACAATAATATACTCCAAATTTTCGTAATCTATCTGTCGTATATTGTTAATTGTCTTCTCCAATGCCTCTTTAGCATTGTAGACAACCGTTATAATAGAAACTTTTGGTTTAAGCATTAAAATAAATTACCTTTGAAACCGCAATATCGCGTATATGATAAAACAAAATATCATTCAATACTGCGAAAATATAAATAAATTATGAAATATAATAATAAAAAGGCAATAATTTTTCTACCGCTCCTTCTTTGTGTTGTTGCTGTGGGAGGATTCTTCGTAGGTAAATATACATCTACGAGTTCAGATTCAAACATAGATTTTTACGGCAAGATTCGTAATCTTCGTGATTTAATGCCTTCATCGAAGTTTGGGCAGGTGTTGTCGTTAATCGACAACAACTATGTAGATTCTATTGATATAGACACACTTACTGAGGAGTATATATCAAAGATGCTCCATAAACTAGATCCTCACTCAGCATATATCCCTGCAAAAGATGCAAAAGAGTCGAACGAACATTTGGAGGGTGAATTTGATGGTATTGGAGTGATGTTCAATATGCTTACCGACACTGTTATTGTGCAAAATGTGATCTCTGGTGGTCCTGCTGAAAAAATGGGGGTGTTAGCTGGTGATAGAATACTCATTATAGAAGATTCACTTGTGGCAGGTAAAAAGATAAATCAGAACGCCATTGTCAAAAAATTGAAAGGAGTAGGTGGCACCACAGTCCATATAGCAGTGCAGCGTGAAGGTGTTTCTGAATTGTTGAAATTTGCCATTGTGCGCGATAAAATTCCTATTAAAAGCATAGATGCTGCATTTATGGTTGCCCCAAATATTGGTTATATCAAGTTGTTGCAATTTGCCCGCACCACACACAGCGAATTTACAAAAGCTGTGGAGGAGTTGAAAAATCAAGGTATGACAAAACTAATCTTCGACCTCACCTCAAACTCTGGTGGCTACCTAGATCAAGCAATTTTGATTGCCAATGAATTTCTACCAAGTGGAAAGATGATTGTCTACACACAAGGACGAAACTCTAAGCTTGCAGAGCAATTCTCAGATGGCAATGGTAAGTTCACAGATCAAGAGTTGGTGGTTATGATCGACGAGGGGTCTGCATCGTCGAGTGAAATTGTTGCAGGTGCACTTCAAGACAACGACCGTGGAACATTAATAGGTCGTCGCTCATTTGGTAAAGGGCTTGTTCAACATCAAATTCCTTTCAACGATGGATCGCTACTGAATCTCACCATTGCGCGCTACCACACCCCCACAGGTAGGTGCATTCAGCGCCCGTACGATAAAGGCTACGACGAATACTACAATGATTTCTTTAAACGCTATGTAGATAGTGAATTGCTTAATAAAGACAGCATAAAACTCTCAGACTCTCTGAAATACACCACGCCGAAAGGCAAGATAGTGTATGGTGGCGGTGGTATCATGCCCGACATCTTTGTGCCTATCGACACCACTCTGATCTCAAAAGAAACCAGAAAGATTATGATCGACAACACGCTCTTTCGCTACACTCTTCGTTACACCGATGCACATAGAAAAGAACTTACAGATCTAAAAACATTGCCTGAGCTAGAGAAATATTTCAACGACAACGACAGCAAAATGTATAGTGAGTTTCTGGCTTTTGCTCGTCACAGCGGTAAAACTGTAAATCTTTCGGCAAAAGATCGTGAGCTAGCGATGAACTACATAAAAGCCTATATAGCAAGAAATAGTAGTGCTTCCGACAACGGATTCTACATGTATTTTAATCGTTTCGATAATATCTTTGAGACCAGTCTTAAAAGTTTATCATCCATTGTGGTCAAATA
>JAVVZN010000331.1:0-2308 GCA_036650555.1 Rikenellaceae bacterium | reverse complement strand
AAGATCTCGATTCTGCTGTGTTCTATCTATCATCAACATCACCCGATGGAAGAAACAACCGTATTCACAAAGATGTTGCAACATTCTTACAATCACGAGTTGCTCTTTTTGAAGGCACATGGTTGAAAAATTTCAAAGGCACTGCATTTGTCCCACAAGGTCCAGAGTGGCCAGGTGCTCAAAATGCTGCAACTAAAAATTATAAATTTCCATCTGGAAGCATTGATGCTGAGGTTGATTATTTCTTAACTGTTGCAATGAAGACAGCAAAAGTTGTTGCCGACAAATATCCTCTTACTCCAAACACTGGAGTACGTCTAACCAAGGAGGACGATGTCAATCCTTATGTGTCTCAGTTTGGTGATCCCGATCTAGGTAAATATCAAGAGGTGTTGATATGGAGAGCTTTTGCATCTGGACTGAAATCTCATAACGTAAACCGTCATCTCACCCGCAACAATGCAGGTATCGGTTTGACACGTGCATTAGTAAGATCGTTTGTTGATAAGAATGGTCTGCCTCCTTACGCTACTGGAGCTCTTTGGGGTGATGCAGAGGAGAACGACATGTATAAAGTGACCAAAGATCGTGACTCACGAGCTCAACTATTCATAAAAACTCCAGGTCAGATCAACACATTTAAAAACAATAATGCAGCAAATGCAAGCATATGTTTCTTCACAGAACCCGTTCCTCCTATTTGGATTATGAATGATGCGTGGGGTATTTACGACACAGGTTATGCTCATGCCAAAGGCATGTATCCCGATGCCGATTTCTGTGCCACTTCCAAAGGTGTTACTGCAAGTCCTGCATACAGATCTGCCGAGGCATATCTAAACTACATCGAGGCTTGTTACGAAAAAACAGGAGCCATAGATGGCGATGCCGATCGTTATTGGAAAGCAATTCGTGTACGTGCTAAAGTTGCTGAAGAGAGAGGTGGCGACTACCAAGTCACCATTGCTGCAACAGACATGAAAGAGGAGGGTAAACTCGATTGGGCTGCCTACACAGCAGGCAAGTTGGTTGATCCCACACTCTACAACATACGTCGTGAGCGTCGTTGCGAAATGATGGCAGAAGGTCGTCGTTTCACCGATCTTTGCCGTTGGAGAGCTATGGACCAAATGATGACAACAAGATACCGTCAAGAAGGCATAAAGATCTGGCATTCTCCAAACGAAAAAGTGATCGCTGATGCTGCAAAAGCAGAGGGTGGTTTTATTACTATTGGAGAAACTGTTTCAGCTCCAGAAAAGAGTAACTTCTTGTGTCCTCACGAAATAGTTGCAGGTGACCCTGGAATGGATCTATTCACATGGAAGATGGCTCACTACCTAAAACCTATATTCATCAAACACTTGCTAATCACATCGCCTCAAACACACGATGCTGCCGGTTCTTCACTTTATCAAAATCCATACTGGCCTTTAGATGCAGGTAGTATTGCAACAAAATAGTGTTTTTTTGAGAAAATAGTATCTACTTTTAATATCTTAGGAGCTGCCTTAGGCAGCTCCTTAATCAATAAGCACAAAACAGAGAATTTTTTAAAAAAATTCTCTGTTTTGTGCTTATTGATGCTTGTTTTTGTTTAATTATTATTACATTTGTGGACAATTAAAACTATATGAAAAAGCTACTATTTACTTTCGTAATTTTGGTCGCATCATTAAAACTTTCAGCACAAACTGATCCTATTGTTTTGTTTCCGGAAGGTGCGCCGCACGAGAAGGCAGGAGCCTATATCGAGAAAAATGATATTTCGGGGCCTAAAAACTCAGGATTAACCGTAAATCGCATGTCGGGAGTAAGCGTTCCTCTCATCACAATCTACAATGCTCGTATTCCTTCGCGCGACAACAAAACCGTGGTGGTGTGTCCGGGCGGTGGATATGGCATTTTGGCTTACGATCTGGAAGGCACCGAAATATGTAGGATGTTAAGCGATAATGGAATAAATGCAGTGCTACTAAAATATCGCGTGCCTCGTCGTGAGGGGAGAGAAAAGCATGCTGCTGCGCTCGAAGATGTTCAACGAGCTATTAGTGTGGTTAGATCTCGTGCCGATGAGTTTGGATTAAACCCCAATCAGATAGGGGTCATGGGGTTCTCGGCAGGTGCGCATCTTTCTGTCATGGCATCAAACTCAGAGCGTACGTATGCTAAGATTGATAGTTGTGACAACAAAGAGTTAGCAGATACATTAGTGAAGTTTGCTACTGACTTGTTAATCGAAGCTAGGGAATTAGAGAAACAAGATTTGGAGGAAGATTAATGGATGTATTTTTACTATTCTTTATTG
>JAVVZN010000330.1:0-2308 GCA_036650555.1 Rikenellaceae bacterium | reverse complement strand
ATAATAAGAGCGTTTTCGTTTTTAAAATACTGCAAGTGCGTACTTTTTTCTCAAAATTGAATTATTTTATCAGCTTATAAGTTTGATTTGCTACGTTCTATTGACTGTAATGCCAAATAATTATCGCCAAACTTATCCATGTTTTCCATCTCTATCTCAAATTGATCATAATGTTTCTCCTCGGCTTTAACTAGCTCATCGAATATCAATTTTGTTCCGCTATCACCATTTTCTGCGCATTGTTGCACCGATTTGTTATAATCATTTATCGACATCTCCTCTAGTTTCATGGCTATTTCCAACATTTTCTTAACATCTTTTTCATAGACGATCCTAATGTTCATATCCATTCCAACATCACCTTTCAAAAAGAGAATGCGCTCTGCCAACAACTCAACGTGGCGCATTTCGTCGATCGAACGACGTTTGAACAATCCTGCTAGAAGATCATAACCACGATCTGAACATACAAAATGAAAATACATATACTGATTAACAGAAGTTAGCTCCTCTTTTATAGCTCTATTGAGCAACTCAAACGATTTCACTCTCTTTTCCATATTATTATAATTTATAAGTTTCATAAGAGAAACAAATATTATGCCTCATTCGTGATGAAACACTTCGTAAATTAAAAAATATTTTTTACCTGTGAGAATTATATTTATGTATTACGGCAAATCAAACTTTATATATTTTATGGAAAGAGATAATCAAATTTTCTCACTGATTTCTAAGGAAAGAGAACGTCAGATGAACGGAATAGAGCTTATCGCCTCGGAAAATTTTGTGAGCGATCAAGTAATGGAAGCAATGGGATCAGTACTTACCAATAAATATGCGGAAGGTTATCCGGGTGCACGCTACTATGGTGGTTGCGAAGTTGTGGATCAAGTTGAGCAGCTTGCCATCGACAGACTTTGTAAACTATACGGGGCGAAATATGCCAACGTACAACCTCACTCTGGAGCACAAGCAAACATGGCTGTGTTTATCGCTTGTCTTAAACCAGGCGACACATTTATGGGATTAGACCTATCGCATGGTGGACACCTTTCACACGGATCTCCCGTAAATATGTCGGGAATGCTATACAAAGCAGTAGGTTACAAACTAGACAAAGAAACAGGAAGAATAGATTACGATGCAATGGAGGCTTTAGCCTTAGAGTGCAGACCAAAACTTATCATTGGAGGTGCATCTGCATACTCACGTGAGTGGGACTACAAACGCATGCGTAAGATAGCCGACAAAGTCAATGCTTTATTTATGGTTGATATGGCGCACACTGCAGGTTTAATTGCAGCTGGACTACTCGAAAATCCTCTTAAATATGCACATATAGTAACATCAACAACACATAAAACGCTACGTGGTCCACGTGGTGGAATTATTCTTATGGGCAAAGATTTCGACAATCCTTGGGGTCTGACAACAAACAAAGGAGAGATCAAAAAAATGTCGCAGATATTAAATTCTGCTGTTTTTCCAGGCACACAAGGTGGTCCGCTTGAGCATGTCATTGCCGGCAAGGCAGTTGCTTTCGGTGAGGCACTCGAACCAGCCTACAAAGAGTATCAAACTCAAGTTGTGAAGAATGCTAAAGCCCTTGGTGAGGCATTTACAAAACGTGGCTACACAATAGTTTCAGGTGGCACAGACAATCACCTACTACTTATTGATCTACGTTCTAAATTTCCAGATCTAACAGGTAAGGTAGCTGAGAAGGTGCTAGTGGCAGCCGACATCACAACAAACAAAAATATGGTGCCATTTGATAGCCGATCACCATTTCAAACATCGGGAATAAGAGTTGGTGCTCCAGCAATCACAACACGTGGATTGAAAGAGCAACAAATGGACAAGATTGTTGAATTTATTGATCGTGTGCTTTCAGACCATGAAAACATTGAAACAATAACAGCAGTACGTAGAGAAGTAAACGCACTGATGAGAAACTACCCATTGTTTGCTTGGGAGCGAAGATAAGTATTTTTATGATCACTTAAAAACTTACCGCCTCCTAAAAGAGGCGGTTTTTTAAATTTTTATTTTATTGTTGTCCGATAAAAATTTCAAATGTAGTATGTAATCGTGTGATTTGCATTTGTTTATAGCATATTTGTGTACTATGTGGCTTGGAAATTTTTATCTAAGACATCAATAATAGATTAATACTTTTTTGAGAAAAAAGTACGCACTTTCAGTGCTTCAAAAAACGAAAACACTCTTAGAGTGTTTTCGGGAGTTGCGCGGCAGCTCCTTCGGATTTTCATAAAAGCATTGTTGTTTTTTGTAACAAGAGGCA
>JAVVZN010000329.1:0-2340 GCA_036650555.1 Rikenellaceae bacterium | reverse complement strand
AAATGTTTTATGTCGGGTGCACCGCAATAACCCATGCCTGCTCTTAATCCACCTACTATTTGATATACCACCTCAGAAAGCTGTCCGTTGTATGGAACACGTGCAACTATTCCTTCTGGAACAAGTTTCTTAATGTCGTCTTCAGTATCTTGAAAGTAACGATCTTTCGATCCGTTTTGCATAGCCTCCAAAGAACCCATGCCACGATATGATTTAAATTTACGTCCGTTGTATATTATTGTTTCTCCTGGAGATTCTTCCACACCTGCAAACATTGATCCTGCCATCACTGAATCAGCTCCAGCGGCAATAGCTTTTACGATGTCGCCAGTGTAACGAATGCCACCATCGGCAATAACTGGTACTCCTGTGCCTTTCAGCGCGCGAGCCACATCATAGACGGCATTAAGTTGAGGAACACCAACACCAGCAATGATACGTGTTGTGCATATTGAGCCTGGTCCTATTCCAACCTTAACTGCATCGGCACCTGCATTTGCAAGCATTATAGCAGCCTCGGCAGTTGCGATATTTCCAATTACAACATCTAAAGTAGGGTATTGTGCTTTGACTTTTTTAAGAATATCAACCACACCTTTTGAGTGTCCATGTGCGGTGTCGATCACTATTGCATCAACTTGTGCGTGGAAAAGAGCTTCAACACGCTCCATTGTGTCGTTTGTGACACCAACACCTGCTGCAACGCGCAACCTTCCTTTCTGATCTTTCGATGCGTTTGGATTGTCTTTAAGTTTTGTGATGTCGCGGTATGTGATCAAACCCACTAGGTTGCCTTCTGTATCAACAACTGGTAGTTTCTCTATTTTGTTTTCAAGTAGTAGTTGTGCTGCGTTTTTGATGTCTTGATTTGTGGTTGTGATAAGACCATCTTTGGTCATCACTTCGCTGATCTTGCGATCCATGTCGGTTTGAAAGCGGAGGTCGCGGTTTGTTACTATACCGATTAGTTTTTTGCCTTCTATCACAGGGATACCACCTATTTTATTCTCACGCATTAAGGTTAGCGCGTTGCCAACTGTGCTGTTCTGAGCAATGGTGATTGGATCGTATATCATGCCATTTTCAGCACGTTTCACTTTTCTTACTTGAGCCGCTTGCTGAGCAATAGTCATGTTTTTGTGTATCACTCCTATTCCACCCACACGAGCAATGGCAATTGCCATCTCAAATTCAGTAACAGTGTCCATGGCTGCTGTTACTACTGGTGTGTTTATCTTTACGTTGCGCGAAAAATTTGACGATATATCGACATTGCGGGGAAGTACCTCCGAATAAGCAGGAACAAGAAGCACATCATCAAATGTTAATCCTTCTGCTAGAACTTTATCGTTTAGAAATGACATAATTGAAATATATTTAGTATGCGACTCTGAGAAACTATTTTTAAATAGCCTCTGGGATGTGATAATTTGGACAAAGATAATACTTTTTTCTTTATTGTTGTGAGATAAAAATGATATTTTGCAAATTATTTACATATTTCTAATAGATGCAAGGTGTTTAAATCTAAACTACAAGGTAATAATCGTGTGATTTCTAACTTATTGTGGTGTACTGTGATTTTTGTTTCTAAAGAGTCAATTTTTCCTATGTATGTTCCATCTTTAGGAATTAATTTGTTGTCGTTTGGTGTTTCTATGCTACCATCATAATTAACATGGCATATGAAGGTGTAAGGATTGCCAAGATGCACAGCAGCTTTTGCCATCTCTCCGCTAAGAATCTCCTCGCGGATTAGAGTGGAGCTGATTTTATCATTGTCTATATCTATTTTGGGGATTACTATGCTTTTTATATTGGTGTTCTCTTTTAGAAAATTCATTGATAGTTGTTTGTCTGATCCTATATGGTTGTTGTAGCCCACCATAAGCTGCCGTACACCGAGATAGCTTGTCAATATTTGCTTTGAAAATTGATCGGCAGTGAGTTGTTGGAGCTCTTTGTCGAATTTCAGTATTATGAGGTGGTCTATTCCTATTTCAGATAGTAGATGTTTTTTCTCTTCAATGGTTGATAGAATTTTGAGATTACTATTTTTACCCTCTATAAAAAGGCGTGGATGAGGATCGAATGTTATTACTGCCGTTTCTAAATGTTGCTCTTTGGCAATGGTTATCATGCGGTGCAAGATAGTACGATGCCCAACATGCACCCCATCGTATGAGCCTATTGTGGCGATGAGTGCCGATTTTATCGGTTGAGAGAGCTTATAGAGATGTGTGATCAAGATAATTCGGTTTGGTGTTTGGTGTAGTATGCCACTTTTTCAAGAATGGTGATAATGTCGTAGTCTTCAACCCAAATGCCACTTCCCTCTAG
>JAVVZN010000328.1:0-2342 GCA_036650555.1 Rikenellaceae bacterium | reverse complement strand
TATACAATCTAGCATCTTCGCCCTTATTTTTACAAGGCCACATCCAGTTTGCACTGAGCGACACACCTTTTATTGCTCCATCAATAGGAGCAAACACTATATTGGTCAGTGATTCAGCGATTGCGAGCACCGATCCCTTTGGAGCCGATGCCATTGCAGCAGCAGGAGCATGACCTAAAGCTGTTGCCAAACCTCTTTTGCCTTGATAGTCGAGAGCAATGACCCCTGAGTCGTTTAGTGGTAGTTGCACCTTACCTGCACATTGCTGCATTGCTATCCTACCAGACACTGAGCGGTCTACTTTGTTTGTAAGCCAGTCTTTACAAGCCACTGACTCTAAAGAGAGCACAGAACTGATGTAATGCGCTACTTGCTCCCAACTATATGTTGGGTTGGTGTAACTCTCTGCAACAGTCACATCCGACATAATGGTACGCGGAGAGTTTCCAAACATATCTTCAAGTTTAAGATCTATTGGCTTCTCACCGTTTTTATTGTTTACGAATGTAAACTGCATGTCGTTTGTTGTTTCGCCTATCACAAACATCGGTGAACGTTCACGATCTGCTATGGCTTTTAAATAAGGAATATCTTTGTTTTTTATCACCAGACCCATACGCTCTTGCGATTCATTACCTACCATCTCTTTGGCAGATAAGGTTGGGTCGCCGATTGGCAACGCATCGAGGTTTATTGTTCCTCCTGTTGCATCAACAAGTTCAGAAAGACAGTTTAAGTGACCTCCTGCACCGTGGTCGTGAATTGATACAATTGGGTTGTTGTCTTCCTCTGAGATGGCACGTATAGCATTGTATGCACGTTTTTGCATCTCTGGATTTGAACGCTGAATTGCATTTAGCTCTATTGATCCTGAATATTCTCCAGTGGCAACAGACGAAACAGCACCACCACCCATACCAATACGATAGTTGTCACCTCCTAGAAGCACCACTTTCTCATTTGGGACAGGAATATCTTTCAAGCTATCCACCTTTTTTCCATAGCCTATACCGCCTGCGAGCATGATGACTTTATCGTAGCCAAATTTTTTGTCGTTCTCTTGATGTTCAAATGTTAGCAAACTACCACAGATTAGTGGTTGTCCAAATTTATTTCCAAAGTCAGATGCACCATTTGATGCTTTTATTAATATCTCTTGAGGAGTTTGGTATAACCACTTACGCGGTGCAATGGCACCCTCCCACGCTTTACCCTGTTCAGAGCGAGGATATGATGTCATGTAGACAGCTGTTCCAGCAATAGGAAACGCGCCTTTGCCTCCTGCAATACGATCACGGATCTCACCACCTGTGCCAGTTGCAGCACCATTGAAAGGCTCAACAGTGGTTGGAAAGTTGTGCGTTTCGGCTTTTATTGAAACCACAGACTCAAACTCTTTTGTTTCATAGAAGTCGGGTTTGTCGTGTGTTTTTGGAGCAAATTGCTCAATAGTGCCACCCTCCAAAAATGCGCAGTTATCTTTGTAGGCTGAAACCACTGAGCCTGGATGCGTTTTCGTTGTTTTTTTGATTAAACCGAAAAGTGTTGCTTCTTTCTCCTTGCCATCAATTATGAATTTACCATTGAAGATTTTATGTCGGCAATGTTCTGAATTTACTTGTGAAAATCCAAACACCTCTGAATCGGTAAGACTACGACCTATTTTCACGCTCAACTCTTTCAAATAATTCATCTCTTCAGCATTAAGAGCCAAGCCTTGTTCTGCATTGTATTGCTCTATATTTTCGATATAGATAACAGGAGCAGGAGTTACGTTTATTGTATAAACATCTTGATTTATGCCGTGATATAGACGATAAAGCATTTTATCGAATGTTGCATCTTCGCTTTGTACAGGATGAAACTCTTCTATACGATCAATGCCGCTTATTCCCATGTTTTGGGTGATTTCCACGGCGTTGGTGCTCCATGGGGTGATCATCTCTCTACGTGGACCTACAAAAAGCCCATCCATTAAACCACTTTCTACTAGAGATGCACCTTCAAAAAGCCACTCCAGTTTTGAGATAGATTGAGAATCAAGCATGGCATTGCACTCAAGACCATACACTACTTTTGAATTTGAAAAAAAGAGTATCATATAGGAATATTTTTAGTACTTCGTTATCGTTGAAACAAATATAAAATGCAAAGATAGTTATTTTCCGTTTTTTTAAATTATTTTTGCCAAGAATTATCCCAAGAATTAATATTTGATAAGATTAGATGCGACCAAAATGGGATAAGAAGCTGTTTTAATTTGTCATCGAAGTTATTTTATAGCTATTTTTGTCCTAGTTTTTGTTCTGTAAATTCGATTTTAGCGAGCTAAATGAGGATTT
>JAVVZN010000327.1:0-2361 GCA_036650555.1 Rikenellaceae bacterium | reverse complement strand
CATTTCTCTTTGCTATCACCACTGCCTGTTGTTGTTGTAGTGGCATTGAGGTCTAACGAGGGGAGCATATCTGATTTTATATTTCTGGCTCGTAGACGCGATTGCTCAACCGCTAATATTGTTTGTTGTAGATTTTTACTAGATCGTAGTGCCACCTCCTCCAGTGAGTCGAGCACTATATCGCCAAACATCGCCCACCATTTTCCCTCATATATGTCGTAGGATGCTAATGTGTCGAACATATAACTGTTTGGTAGCTCCACGTTAGGTGTTACAGTTTTTGATGTTGATACACAGCTAAATACAGAGATTAGCGATATGTACAATATTATGTAATCTGATTTTCTCATGAAATATCCTCCTTCATCTTTTCACGTCTTTTCTCAAAATTTCCCAATTTCCCAGCTATTACATAGAGTGCAGGGTAGATTAATAATCCTAGTAAGGTTGCTATCAACATGCCCCCAACTAGTGCCACTCCCATGATATTGCGAGCAATAGCATTGCTGCCTGTTGCAAATATAAGTGGTGCTACACCTATAATAAAAGCTAGAGCAGTCATAATGATCGGTCGAATGCGTAGCTTTGCCGCTGCAATTGCTGCACTGGTTAGTGTTCCTCCTTGAATATAGATCCTCTCCGCATATTCGATTATCAATATTGCATTTTTTGCCGATAATCCGATCAACATTATAAGTGATATTTGCAGAAATATATTGTCGGCATAGGTTGATAACATGGTGTGTGCTACATAGCTGAATATCAATGCTCCAAATAATGCAAATGGGATCCCAAGCAGAATGGAAAATGGTAGATACCAATTCTCATAGAGAGCAGCTAGCACCAAAAATATAAATATTATTGCCGATGCGTAGGTGAGTAGCTCATTGCTCGATGCCTTCATCTCTTGATACGACATGCCGCTCCAAGAATAGCTCATGTCGGGAGGTAATGTTTTATCTGCCACCTCCTCAAGTGCTTGCATTGCAGCAGATGATGAATAGCCTTTTGCTGCGTTGCCCATTATGCTTGCAGCGTTTAATAGATTGAAATCTGTGATGTATTCTGTGGTAGTGGTGTCGTGGAGCGTTACAAATGCAGATATTGGCACACTTTTGCCTTTACTGTTCATCACAAAATAGTTGCGAAGATCGCTCTCTTCCTCTCTATAATTGCCATCTGCCTCAACATAAGTTTGATACAACTTTCCAAATCGGTTAAAGTTATTCACATAACTTCCACCCATAAATGTGGCAAGTGTGGCGTAAAGATCATCTAATGCCACCCCCTCTGTCATAAGTGCCTCTTTGTCTATTGTCACTCCTTTTGATGGTACCGATGCAGAATATTCTGAATATGCAGCAGCTATCTCTTTTCGTTTGTTTGCAGCCTCTAAAAATATATCTATCTGTTTCTCCAAATATTTGGGCGATGAATTTGTTTTGCTTTCAAGCATCATTGTGAAACCCGACGCTGTGCCTATTGCTGGAATTGGTGGAGGTCCAAAAGTGTAGCATTCACCTCCTTTGACTGCCATATATAGCTCACCATTAAGCTCATTTGCTATTGCAGAGGCTTTTGCGCGTTTTGTGCTGCTGAGGGTTGTGAATATAATGGCACTGCTACTAGATGCCACTCCCGATAGCATATTATAGCCAGAAACAGTGGTTACACTAACCACATCTTTTCTTTTGGAAATAATTTCCGCTGCTAAATTAGTGACGTCAATAGTTCTGTTTAGAGATGCTGCGTCGGGAAGGGTTATGGCTGTCATGATATAGCCTTGATCTTCGTCGGGGAGTAATCCAGTTGGCATTACTTTGAATAGATATGCTACTGCCGCACCAATAATCAAAATAAAGATTATGGTTGCAACTGCATGTTGAATTATGCGTGTTGCTGCCGACTCATAATATTGTACCCCGCGCTTAAACATATTGTTGAATCGAAAGAAAAAACCTGATGTGCGTTTCTCTTTATTACGCAGCCATATAGCACATAATGCAGGTGATAGAGTGAGTGCATTAATGGCAGAGAAGAGCACCGAGATGATTATTGTGATTGCAAATTGTTGATAGAGCATGCCTGTGATGCCTCCCATAAGTGATACTGGAATGAACACTGCTGCAAGCACTAAGGTGGTGGCAATGATAGGTGATCTTACTAGTTTCATGGCCTTAGTTGTGGCCTCACGCGGTGGTAACCCGTTTTCTAGCTCCACCTGAACAGCCTCAACCACCACAATCGCATCATCAACAACAAGTCCTATGGCGAGCACTAAACCCAATAATGAAAACACATTAATAGAAAATCCGAATATAGGAAATAAAATAAATACCCCGATAAGCGATACCGGTATTG
>JAVVZN010000326.1:2095-2381 GCA_036650555.1 Rikenellaceae bacterium | reverse complement strand
GCTTGTCGCATTTTGGAATGACTTTAGATCCTGTTGTCGAAACTTTTGTCAAAGAGTTTGGTTTGATACTATTTGTATATTCAATAGGTTTGCAGGTTGGTCCAGGTTTCTTTGCCTCGCTACGTCAAGGAGGATTAACTTTAAACATGCTTGCAACTAGCATCGTGCTACTTGGATGTGTGGTAACCTACGTTATACATGTAATTTCAGGTGTTGATTTGAATACAATGGTTGGGGTGCTCTCTGGGGCTGTAACAAACACTCCCGGATTAGGAGCTGCCCAGCA
>JAVVZN010000326.1:0-2085 GCA_036650555.1 Rikenellaceae bacterium | reverse complement strand
TGATGCCGATCCTATTGCAATGGGTTATGCTGTGGCATATCCGTTAGGGGTGATAGGAATAATACTCTCGATGATATTTCTGCGTGGGGTTTTCAGTCGCAAGCTATCTGGTATTGAGGCGTTGAATGAGGATGCTAAAAAAAATAAAGTTAAGTGTGTGGATATTAAAGTTCACAACAATGCGATTAATGGCTACACAATAAATAAAATAACAAAATTAATAAATCGCGAATTTGTGGTGTCGCGTATCATACGTTCTTCATCGGATAGTGAGGTGGCAGTTGAATCGTCGATTGTAAATCAAGGCGATATATTGCGTATAGTAACAAATCCAGATAGTGTGGAAGCTATCACAGCTTTTCTTGGTGAGAGAGTCTATATTGATGTGAATCATGAACAGAAAGAAATATCTGATCTTGTGCTTAAACGAATCGTAGTAACAAAAGAGGCTGTACATGGACGCAAGATAGGAGAGCTAAACATCAGAGCTTTATATGATGTGAATATCACTCGTATAAATAGAGCAGGGGTCGATCTAGTGGCTGTTTATGATCTACGTCTGCAAATGGGCGACCGTGTGACAGTGGTAGGAACAGAGGAATCTATCGCAAAGGTGACCGACATGCTCGGAAATTCTATGAAACGTTTGGATCATCCAAATTTGCTTCCTATTTTCTTCGGTATATTCTTAGGTGTGTTGTTCGGTTCTATTCCATTTGTCATCCCAGGCATACCTCAGCCAATTAAACTAGGGCTTGCTGGGGGTCCGCTTATCATCGCAATTCTGATTAGTCGTTATGGTCCATATTATAAGGTGGTGACATTCACAACAACAAGTGCCAATATGATGCTACGTGAGATAGGCATCTCTATATTCCTTGCATCGGTTGGATTGGGTGCTGGTGAACAGTTTGTGCAAACAATCTTAGAAGGTGGTTATTGGTGGGTCTTATATGGTATTGCCATAACTATTATACCTCTGCTTATCGTTGGAACAATTGCAGTGTGGCGTTACAAACTCGATGGTAACACTCTAATGGGTCTGCTTGCAGGTAGCACCACCGATCCGCCAGCTTTGGCTTATGCTAATGGCGTGTCGGTAAACGATAAAGCATCTGTTGCCTATGCCACAGTTTATCCGCTAACGATGTTTCTTAGAGTGCTTACAGCTCAGATACTAATATTGATTGCTTGTTCATAAGAGATTATTGGTGTTCAAGGCATAATTTCAATCGGATAATAATAAATTAAAACAGCTTCAAATTCACAATTTCTTTTGTTATTTAAAAAACAGTGCTAAATTTGCACTATGAAAGTTTTAACAAAAATTTTCTAACACCAATAAAAACAAACATTTAAAATATAATATTTATGAGTAATCTATTCTGTTCTTCTATTGGGAAGAAATTGGTAATGAGTCTATCCGGATTGTTCCTGATAGTCTTTTTATTGGTACACTTAGTTGCCAATCTAATGATTTTCGGAGGGCAAGAGTCTTACAATGCTATGGCTAGCTTTATGGACACAAATCCTTTAATCAGAATTATGGTTCCAGTTTTAGCCGCTGGGTTTATCATTCACATCGTCTACGCGTTTATCGTAACATTATTAAACAGAGGTGCTCGTCCTGTAAACTACGCAGTTCAGGATCTTTCAAAATCTTCAACTTGGGAGTCGCGCAATATGTTTGTACTTGGATTAATCGTGCTAGGCTTGTTGTTTATCCATCTTTGGGATTTTTGGGCTAAAATGCAATTACAGCATTTTATTGGCGGAGCAGCATCTGAAGATCCTTACTCTTTAGTAGTGGCAAAACTATCGAACCCTATTTTCGCAGCAGTTTACATTGTTTGGGTATGGGCTTTGTGGTTTCACCTTCGTCACGGTTTCTGGTCAGCTTTTCAAACAGTAGGTTTAAACAATCAAATTTGGATCAAACGTTGGAAATGTGTAGCAAAACTCTATGCTTTAGTTATTGCAATAGGCTTTACATTGATTCCTATCTTTGTAATGGCAATTACTTACTTGTGCAATAGTTGCGCCGCAGGTGCATGCCAATAATAGCGAAACCAATATATTAACTTA
>JAVVZN010000325.1:0-2389 GCA_036650555.1 Rikenellaceae bacterium | reverse complement strand
AATATGGTATCAATGCCGAAAAAGTAAGAGTGGTACACAATGCAGTACGTTTTGCATCGACAGATAAAGAAGTAACACAACGCGCGATAGACGACAAAATAGTTACTTTCTTAGGTAGAATAACATTTCAGAAAGGTCCTGAATATTTTGTTGAAGCAGCTGCAAAAGTGCTAAAGAAAGTTCCAGAGGCACGGTTTGTGATGGCTGGAAGTGGTGACATGTTAAACAAAATTATTTTACGCGTAGCACGATTAGGAATATCAGATAGATTTCACTTTACTGGCTTTCTTAAAGGTGATGATGTGAATAAAATGTTCTCACTTAGCGATGTATATATAATGCCATCGGTGTCTGAACCATTTGGAATTTCACCTCTAGAGGCGATGAAATCGAATGTTCCGGTTATCATTTCAAAGCAATCTGGTGTGGCAGAAATACTAAAATACGCGATAAAAGTTGATTATTGGGATGTTGATGCAATGGCTGACGCTATTTACGGGTTGATAAAATATCCTGCTTTATCAAAAATGTTTATAGAAAAAGGGCAAGAGGAGGTAACGACACTTAAATGGGATGATGCTGCTCTAAAAGTCAAATCAATATATCAAGAAGCAATAGATACATTTGAGAAATAATAATTTACATTAAAGTAATAATAAACGGAGCATGCGTATTTAGCTATTGATTAATAGTTGAATGATAAATGCTTGATAATCAGAAGATGTTATGAAAACTGTATGTCTGTACTTCCAGATTCATCACCCATTAAAGTTGAAAAAATATCGTTTTTTTAACATGGGTAACGATGCCTTTTATCTTGACGAATATTTGAATAAATCAACAATTGTTAAAGCTGCTACTTCATGTTATATGCCTGCAAATGAGATACTGCTAGAGCAACTGGAAAAGTTTAAAGGTAAATTTAAAATCACCTTTTCTATTTCCGGATTGGCAATAGAACAATTGCGTGCATTTGCTCCAGAGGTGCTTGCCTCATTCAAAAAATTGGCGAAAACAGGTTATGTTGAATTTCTTGCGGAAACTTATTCGCATTCACTTGCATCTTTAAAAGATGAAGCTGAATTTGCAGAACAAGTGAAACGACACGAAAAGCTAATCGAGAGCGAGTTTGGAGTAAAACCCAAAGTGTTTAAAAACACTGAATTGATCTATTCAAACGGCATAGGTCAAATGGTAAATGAGCTAGGTTACAAAACAATTATCACAGAGGGAGCAAAACATATTTTAGGATGGAAGAGTCCAAATTACATCTACGCCGATGCTGCCGAACCTAAAGTGAAATTACTCCTTCGCAACAGCGGACTTTGTGATGACATTCGTTATAGATTCAACGATATCACATGGAATGAATGGCCATTGACCGCAGAGAAATATGTGGCATGGATAAAAAGCGGCGAGGGTGATGTATCGAACATATTTTTGGATTACGAAACATTCGGTATGCACCATCTATGCAACACAGGAATATTTGATTTCTTAGCCTATCTCCCAAAAATTGCCATTGAAAACGGTTTGGAATTTAAATTTCCATCTGAAGCCGTTAAATTATATCAACCTATTTCAGTGTTGAATGTTGTGCATCCAATATCATGGGCAGACGAAGAGCGCGACACAACCTCTTGGCTTGGCAATGAACTTCAACGCGAGGCTTTCAATCAGCTCTACTCTGTGCGCGACAAGGTGAAAAAGATAAACGATAAAGACATAAATTATGTATGGGATTTTCTTCAATCATCAAACCATTTCTACTACATGAGCACCAAATGGTTTGTTGAGGGTAGCACTGCAAATGTGAACCCATACGACTCTCCTTATGAGGCATTTATAAATTATATGAATGTTGTCAGCGACTACATCCGACAAGTTAATGAAAAATATAATCATTTGACAAAAAAATAACATTAAATTAGGATAACATATACGTGCAATAATACTTTTTTAACTATATTTGTAGAAATAATCTAAAAAATAGTTATGAAAATATTATTGCATTTTTGTATTTTAGCATTCATCCCTTTGTCTGCATTGCTATTAATATCTTGCGACAATAGCTATGATCTTAGAAAAGATATAAACACAGAAATAAACATTGGAGGCAAAGAGCTAGCCATACCTATCGGAACCACTGAAAAGATAGTTCTCGATAAAATGTTAAACATTACGAGTGAGTCATCAGTAGAAATAACCAAAAATGGCGACTACTACATAACTATGAAGGGAGATAACGCGCCCACACAATTCACCACTCCCGTAATAAATATAAAAAAAATAGAACCTATTTTCGATCCTTTTACATTCAATAAAATCACGACGAAATCTATACAATTAAATAGAGCACCGAGTTCTATTAATTTATCGTTCAACACTC
>JAVVZN010000324.1:0-2391 GCA_036650555.1 Rikenellaceae bacterium | reverse complement strand
GTTTTTTGAAGCACTGCAAGTGCGTACTTTTTTCTCAAAAAAGTATTAATTGAAATTACCATGTCTTAGGTAAAAATTTCCAAGCCCCCTAGTACGTAAATCTGCTATTAATAAAAGTAAAACACAATATTACATACCACATTTGAAATTTTTACCCGACAACAATAAGCTTGATCAAAAAATAGTTACCTTTGATAAATTTTTACCGCCTACGATAATGATACAATTACAAAATATCAGCAAATGGTTCGGAGATTTTCTCCTCTATGAAGATCTCTCTCTTTATATAACTGAAGGTAGCCGAATTGGGTTGATTGCCCGAAACGGAACAGGTAAAACTACTCTTTTGAATATTATTGCAGGACGTGAATCTGCCGATAGTGGAGAGGTGACCTTTCGTCGCGACATCACAATTGGTTATCTTTGTCAAGATCCCTATTTTGATACTGCACTTACTGTTATTGAAACCATCTACCACTCCAACAAAGAGCTGATAGATGTGGTTGAAAGCTATCATGCTGCAATGATGAGCCAGCAAAGCGAGCTACTCGGTGAGCTATCTATGGAGATGGAACGCATGGGTGCATGGGATATTGAGGTACGCGCAAAAACTATTCTCTCAAAACTAAATATCAGTAATCTACACCAAACTGTTGCCACTCTCTCTGGTGGAGAACGACGTAGGCTTGCCCTTGCTCAAGTGCTTGTAGACAACCCCGATGTGCTTATCCTCGATGAGCCAACAAACCACCTCGACCTTGAGATGTCGAGTTGGCTAGAAGAGTATCTGTTGAAATGCGGCAAAACTCTCTTTATGGTTACACACGACCGTTATTTTCTTGATCGTGTCTGCACCGATATATATGAAATAGATCAGAAAAGATTATTCTCTTACAAAGGTGGCTATTCCGATTATGTTGAGAAACGTTTAGAACGCATAGAACAATTTGAAAGCGAGAAAGAAAAAGCTCAAAACATATATCGTCGCGAACTTGAATGGATGCGTCGCATGCCGCAAGCCCGTGGCTCAAAATCAAAATACCGTAAAGATGCCTTTTATGATGTGAAAGAGAGGGCATTTGCCTCTCGTTCAGACTCGAAGGTAGACATTAATATAGGTCATTCTCGACTAGGAACAAAGATCTTTGAGGCAAAAGGTATCTCCAAAAAATTCGGAGACAAATGTGTGTTAGACAACTTCTCTTATCTATTTGCACGAGGAGAGAAACTGGGCGTGATAGGTAAGAACGGCACAGGCAAAAGCACCCTGCTCCGCATATTGACAGGCGATCTGATGCCCGATAGCGGCGAGGTTGATCTTGGCAGTAGTGTTAAATTTGGTTATTATCGCCAGGAGGGTATGCAGTTCGACGACAACGCTAAAGTGATAGATGTGGCACGTTCTATTGCAGAGGTGGTGACACTTGGCGACGGATCAACCATAGGTGTATCGCAATTCTTAAACCAATTTCTATTTGAACCTTCGGTGCAACACTCCTTCGTGGCTAAGCTATCAGGTGGTGAACGCCGACGCCTATATCTATTAACTGTGCTTATGCAGTCGCCAAACTTTCTGATTCTAGATGAGCCCACAAACGATCTTGACATCGCCACACTCAATGTGCTTGAGGCATATCTAGAAAATTTCGGAGGATGTGTGATCGTTGTATCGCATGATCGTTATTTCATGGATAAAGTCACAGATCATCTGCTTGTTTTTGAAGGCGAAGGGAAAACCAAAATATTTGAAGGCAACTACACTCAATATCGCAACAGCTGTCAAGAGAAAGCCGAAATGCAATCGCAATCACAACAATCCACAAAACCATCGCAGAACTCACAGCGAAATGCAAATAAAGCCAAAAAGATAAGCTATAAAGAGCAAATAGAACTATCTGCCATCGAAACAGAAATCTCCCAATTAGAGGCAGAAAAAGCATCTTTGGAGCAAAGCATGTCGAGTGGCGAAGTTTCTACTGATGATATAGTGCGCATTTCTATACGCCATGGTGAGGTGAATAATCTTATTGATGAAAAAACTATGCGTTGGTTAGAGCTAGAAGAGCTAAAATCATAAATACAATTTTTACAATCAATACAACGCCATAGGCTATCAACCGAGCATAATATATTGGTGGGATTATTATGAATTATATGCGACAATATTTTTGCAAGTAGTAATGTTCGGCAATTTAATAGCTTAATCTGCAATAAAATGGCAATTATTAATCCATTCACTAATGGTAATCGGAATGGCAATGTATGCCACATACTTCTTTTGGCATAGCGAATTTTACGTGGTTAGAGTTCCAATAGCTCTGGTTTCGGTTTATCTTCTAGGCTTAGGGCTTACTTATGGTATGAATAAATTAGTGGATAGAAAAAACAATG
>JAVVZN010000323.1:0-2405 GCA_036650555.1 Rikenellaceae bacterium | reverse complement strand
TGTTTGTCTCTGTGCGTGAGCGCATGGGTCAGATCGGGATACAAAAAGCATTAGGTGCAAAAAACTATGTCATATTATTGCTGTTTCTCTCTGAAGCAATATTTTTATGTATCGCAGGAGGCATTTTTGGACTTATATTAGTCCAGATTGGAGCTATGATAGCCTCACATATAGCCGAGTTTTCAATAAATCTTACATTGGCAAATATATTGCTTGGCATAGGTGTGTCGGCCATAATTGGAGCAATTTCAGGATTTATCCCTGCATATCAAGCCTCTAGTATGGATCCAGTAAAAGCAATATACAAATTATAAATATCATTTGGCAATGCTAAAATATTCTATTTTACTATCATTTATTTTAACATCGGTTGTATGCGCAGCACAGCAACTTCCATCTAGTTATGTAAATCCATTTATCGGAACATCGAACTATGGAACCACACAACCAGGACCCATCGTGCCACAAGGTGCTGCATCTATGTCGGTTCTCAACACAATAGGTGTGGATGGAAATTCTATTCGTATGGATCGCGGTTGGTGCTCCACTCCCTATGTTTGGGACAACAAACATATGGCTGGGTTTACTAATGTAAATCTGAGCGGAGTTGGATGTCCAGATTTCGGATCGCTCATCTTAATGCCTACCACTGGTGAAAAAGAGGTTGATTTCAAAAAATATCACTCCACAATTTCAGATCAGAAAGCCTCAGTAGGATACTACTCCACATATATAGATCGCTACAAAATAATGGCTGAGATGACAGCCACAGAGCGCACTACCCTTTCGCGTTACACATTTCCGGAAGGCAAATCAAACATTCTTTTCAACCTAGGACTCGGACTGACAAACGAAAGTGGAGCCGCAGTAAAGATCGTGTCGGATCGTGAAATTGAAGGTTACAAAATCATGGGCACATTCTGCTACACAGAATCACAATCTATTATCCCCGTCTATTTTGTGGTGCGCGTGAGTCAGCCCATGCAAGTGAACTACTGGAAAAAGCAGCAACAACTAGAGGGCACACGTTCGCAGTGGGATTCATACAGCGGAAAATACAAAATTTATAGCCGCTACACTCGTGAGATGGCAGGCAACGACATAGGGGTCGTATTTTCTTTTGAATCAACAAAGCAACAGCAAGTTGAAGTCGGTGTTGGAATTTCATACACAAGCATTGAAAACGCACGCGAAAATCTCAATACAGAGCAAAATAACGCCAGTTTTGAAACCATTAAAGCCAATGCTTTTGACAAATGGAATGCCATCTTATCAAATATAAACGTTGAGGGTGGCTCAAACGACCAAAATAGCATATTCTACACCGCCTTATACCACACCCTAATCCATCCTAATATATTGCAAGACGTCAATGGCGAATATCCTGCGATGGTAAGTGGCAAGACAATGAGATCACGTGCATCAGATCGTCTTACCATGTTTTCGTTATGGGACACATACCGAATAAATCCTGCACTTATGTCGCTACTCGATCCACAAAGACAACGTACAGCGGTTCAGTCGCTTATGATGATGTATCGCGAAAGTGGTAACCTACCCAAATATGAGATAGGATCAGAAGAGTTTCATGTCATGCAAGGCGATCCTGCCATTCCATATATAGTAGACAGCTACTTCAAAGGCTTGCTTAAAGGCATGAACATAGAGGAGATATACGATGCTATGATCAAAAATGCCTACACCAAAGGCTCCGAAAACAGAGTACGCCCCGACCTTGACTTCTATGCAAACAACTACTACCTACCTCTCACCAAAGATTTCGACAACTCCGTTTCTCAAGCCTTAGAGTATTATATTGCCGACTGGGCACTAGCACAGATGGCAAAAGACCTTGGGCACACCGATGATTACACCTTGCTTATGAAACGGGCAATGGGCTATAAAAAATATTTCGATCCTGCTTATTCTCTCTTAAGACCACTGCTTAGCAGCGGAGAGTTCATGCCTGGGTTTGATCCTCGACAAGGCGAAAACTTCGCTCCGGTACATGGTTTCCATGAGGGTACATCGTACAACTACTCTTTTTATATTCCTCACGACATAAAAGGACTTATAAAACTTCACGGAGGAGCCAAGAAATTCACCGAGAACCTTGATGCAGTCTTCACAAAAGGGCTTTTCGACATGTCGAACGAACCAGATATGGGTTATCCGTTCTACTTCTCCTATGTGAAAGGCAGTGAGTGGCGCACTCAATTTTATGTTGATCAACTACTAGAAAAATATTTCAAAAATACTCCCGGTGGTCTCCCCGGAAACGACGACACAGGCACAATGTCGGCATGGTGCGCCTTTGCAATGATGGGTTTGTATCAAGCAGTTCCTTCATCAGATCAATATGTGGTGTTTGTTCCTAAATTCAAAAAGATTACAATAAAACTAGA
>JAVVZN010000322.1:0-2416 GCA_036650555.1 Rikenellaceae bacterium | reverse complement strand
AGTCTTGTACTCTTCACTATCTTTACGAATGCCTATGCCTAGCTCTTTAAGCCCTTCGGTTTCGCCCATGATAGCTTTAGTAAGGCGCATCGACACATCTTCTGCTGTGAACTTTCCGTTAGACCACTCCACTAGGGCGCCTGTGAGTTTTTGCATATCAACAGCCATATCGGCCGATGCTTTACGAGTGAAGCCCATCGGCACCAAAAGGTCGGCAGTGTTGGCTGCCATTGCCACAAACTCCTTGTTGGTTAAACCAGCACGAGAGGCAACCTTCTCGGCTTGCATCTCCACATAGCCAAGCTCTGATCCAAACACACGTGATGCTTTGGCGGCTTCAGATTGAATGCTTTTAGCTCTATCCCATGCACCGGCTATGAATTCCATCGCCTTTGATGCTGCCTTAGATGCTAACTCGGCAACACCAAGACCCGGCACAATATTTTTAATACCTGACATAGCACTCTCTTTCCACGTCATTTTCTCCTTGACTAGTTCCATGCGTCCGCCAACAACCTTTAATTGTTTTTCAGCGGCTAAAAGTTTTGAACTGTAGCTTCCCCATAATTCAGGATCCTGACTTTTGTTTATAGAATAAAATTGAGCTCGTAGTTTAGGAAGGAGTTTGTTTAGCTGATTATAAGACAGTTGCGCTATATCAATTTCTTTCACCTGCTCATTATACGCTGATGTCGTTGTTTTTAATGCTTTTTTTGTCTCATCAAGCATTTTAACGGTATTTTTATAATCGCTAGTCTCTGTCTTCTTAGATACCTCTAATTTAGTTTGTATTTTAAGTAATGCTGCTTTCTTGATAGTCAATTCAGCGGTCTCTCTTTCAAGATCATTTATCGCTTTAATTGCAGCTTGAGCATCTACGTCTACGGTGATTTTTTTATTAGCCATTTTTTATAATATCATAAATATCGTTTTCAATCTTTTCTTGGTATCTTCTATGCACTTCACTAAGTATAATAGTATGGAATGAGCGTTGTTTGCCTTTTCGTTTAGAGCCTAATATGTTGCCATACACAGGACGCAAGAATATAAATTCATGTGGGTCCTTCACAGTGCCTTTAAAAGTCTTTTTCATATCTCTATACTTTATTGATAAAGGGTATTCGAGTACGAATTTTCCAGAGTGCATGGTGGTTCGTTTGGCAATAGATTCAATGGATCGCCTTATTTCACCAGTTCTGTCGCTACTTGATTTACGAAATAGGGCTAGTTGATCTTGAGAAAGATCAGCTAGCTTGTTATTCATTGTTTCGTTTATAAACGTACTGAATGGAATATTAGAAGAGAATAACGGTGAGATCATCTGTTTTTTATTCAAAAGTAGATGATTTTTTATCTGACAAAAGGACATAAAAAAAGCAGCCGTAGCTGCTTTTTTTTATTCGTATAAACTTTGAGCTCCAACTCTGTGTTCAAGAGGATACCCAATTTTTCTTGATACATGATAGTAATTACTTATAATATCAATTTCCTCTTCTTCCTCATTGTGTGTTCTCTTGTAGTTTATGATATATTCTTTGATCTGCTCATTTGTTGATGTTCGAGGATCGGGGCAACTGTTTCTGTTAAAAAAATATTTTGCTATCCTTAAATATTCTTCTAATTCTTCTTGTTTAACCTTTCGTTCTGCACTCTTTTTTGCTTTTTTATCTATATAACATATAATCCACCATATAAATAGGCAACCTAATGCACTAGAAAATAATCCCATAGCAGTATTTTTTTAGTTTAACAACTCCCTAATATCAACCTTCAAAATATCAGCAATTTTAAGCAGAGTGGTGAGCGATGGTTGGTGTCGGTTATTGGTATAGTAATTTACCATCTTGACACTTTTACCTAGTTGTTTAGCCAACCATGTTTGACTTATGCCTCGCTCTACGAGCACCTCTTTGATTCTATTCATGAGATTTTGTTTTTGTAGGTTTACAAATATAATGAAAATTATTGATAAGTTATATCTAAATCAGTGCCTAACAAAAAGGAACAATCATATAACATACGCTCTTCCAACAGATCAAATTGCGTTGCGGTACATGGCTCGTCGATTAATTCCGGGTGGGCTTTTGCGATATTAGAATATCTTATGCGTAAAGATCTTACTGATCTCATAATGTCTACCAATTCCGAATTTAACTCGAATTTATCTGGCATCTCTTTTTTAATTAATTTAAATTCATTTCCCATTACTCTATCTCCTTAGCTAGTGGTTGATAAATAAGATTATCAATATCAGATGCCGACATTACGATATACTCCTCATAGGTTATGTTGCGGATCTGATCAAGATTTGCCTCAGCACTGTAAAGATTTGATCTTGATTGGCGAAAACCACGTTTTAAGGTGCGAACGTTGTCGAGCTGCTCGTTTACTAACTTTTGTTTGAACTCAACAAATC
>JAVVZN010000321.1:0-2419 GCA_036650555.1 Rikenellaceae bacterium | reverse complement strand
AACAAGCATTATATTCATCAAAGCCACTGTTGCTCCTAGAAGTGTAATGAAACCTATTAGATAGGCTGCCAATACCACCATATTTATATCTTTAAGCATTTGATTTGATGAGAAATCGCTTGTTGTAATTTCAAAATCTATGGCATCTGTTGGTCTTAACAACCTCACCACACGCATGATACCTGTGGCATGACTTGTTGTGGCATTAACATCAGCATTGTTTGGAATAGTTGTTATGTGATAGTTTGGCGATGGAATAGAGAATGCAGAACTAGCAGTTGTGAGTGGTATGTAGATTGTGCCATCTTCATTAAATCCCATTGAGGTGCCTCTCTTTTTCTTTATGCCTATCACCATAAACGCTTTCCCCGACACGCTGATCTCTTTTCCAATCGGATGTTCTCTCTCAGAAAATAGCGCTTCAACAACGCCTGTACCAATAATTGCCACTGGACGTTGAGTCTCAATCTCTGATGTCGATATGTTTCTTCCGCTTTCAAATTCAAATCCGTTTGCTTCAAAGAAATGTTCATCAATGCCTATCATCTCTATATTGGGATTTGTTTTTTTAGAACCATATTTTATTGAGTTGTTGCTGGCAACGTTTATCGACACCGAAACTTTTGCACGATCACTGATATGCTTTTTGTATTTCATTGCTTGTTCATAAGAAATACGTGAGTTTCGTTTGCGTCGCTTAGAGTCCGATGAGCCATAATTCCATAGTGCATCTATTGTGAAGCTACCTGCTCCTGCTTGACTAAAAGAGGTGGTGATGCTCTGTTTTATTGCCTCCGTGGCAGTAATAATGCCAACAAGCGCCATTATACCAATAGCTATAATAGTAATTGTTAATATGGCTCTTAACTTATTGCCTAATATTGAACCTAGTGAAATTTTGATATTCTCTATAAAGAAACGATTGTTTGTCATGAAAAATAATTATTGTTTTATCTTTGTAAAAATAAGGTAAAAGTATTAACTTGCAGCGGTAAATGTAGTAAATTAAATATTAAAAGTATAATAATGAGTGAAAATTTGAATTTATTAAAGCCAGAAAAAGTTTGGAAACATTTTATGGCTTTGTGTAACATACCACATATCTCAAAACACGAAAGTGCGTTAGCTGCTTATATTGTTGATTTTGCAAAGAAAAACAATATTGAATGTCACACCGATAAAATTGGTAATGTACTGTTGAGAAAACCTGCATCAAAAGGCATGGAGGGTTGCAAAGGTATCATTATGCAAGGGCATATTGATATGGTTGCACAAAAAAATAATGATAAAAAATTTGATTTTCTTAAAGATGGCATAGAGCCTATTATAGATGGTGAGTGGGTCACTGCAGATGGCACAACGCTAGGTGCTGACAATGGCATTGGTGTGTCGTCGGCTCTTGCTATTATGGAGTCAAACGATCTTGTTCACGGTGATATAGAGGCGTTGTTTACTATCGACGAAGAAACAGGCATGACAGGAGCTTTTGCACTTGCAAACAACCTACTAAAAGGCGATATTCTTTTAAATCTTGACTCTGAATCTGAAGGCGAACTTTATGTTGGTTGCGCGGGAGGTGTTGATGTGGTGTCGTCACTTCCTATTGTTTGGCAGAAAGTAGAAAATGGCTACACAACATTCTCTTTAAATCTTGGCGGGATGAAAGGTGGTCACTCTGGTATGGAGATTATTCTTCAGCGTGGCAATGCCAACAAAGCACTTGCACGTGTCATCTATGAGTGCATGCAGGTTGCCGATCTTAGAGTTATAAGTTTCAATGGAGGCGATGTTCGTAATGCTATTCCTCGTGAAAGTTCGGCTAACGTGGTTGTAAAAGATAGCGATGTGGCTTGTTTTGAGAAGAAAGCAAAAGAGATAATTGGCGCAATTAAAAACGAACTAAAAGAGCGTGAAAGTACTATTGAATTGCAAGTATCAAAAATTGCTGCTGCCGACAAATCATTCGACAAACACACCTCATCAACTTTCATAAATCTAGTAAATGTTCATCCCAATGGTGTTGTACGCATGAGCGACACAATCCCAGGCTTGGTTGAAACATCGAACAACTTAGGGGTCATAAAAACCGAAGAAAACAAAATCACCTCTATATCACTTGTACGCAGCTCTTCAAACACCTACAAAGATTATTTACGTTCTCAAATATGTGGGCTTTTTGAAAATGCAGGCGGTGAGTCGTTGTTGTTTGGTGACTACAATGGCTGGACGCCAAACATGAATTCTCCTATTCTAAATGCGATGCAAGATCGCTACAAACTACTATATGGCAAAACACCAGAGATAAAAGCCATACATGCAGGATTAGAGTGTGGTATCATTGGAGGCATCTATCCTAAGATGGATATGATATCTTTTGGTCCTACCATTTGTTATCCTCACTCACCCGACGAAAAAGTGA
>JAVVZN010000320.1:0-2425 GCA_036650555.1 Rikenellaceae bacterium | reverse complement strand
ACGACATGCCCCAAGCCCAGTTATCAGGAATTTCAACTGCGAAAGCAGTGTAGAAAGGATGATGACTAAATGAAGTTATCGACACATAATCAGCTGGATTTATGCCAAGCTCAGCAGCAAAACTTTTAGGCGTATATTCTTTACCTTGATAAGTGAATTTTTCTGGACGTTTACCGAAATAAGCATCTAGAATTCCCTCTACACCTGCAACCCATGCAGTAGAGAGTGTGCGATTTGGGTTTTTAACGATAGCATTTGCATAAGCTATTAATGCAGCATCCAACTCACCGTGAACATGCGATGTGGAGCCATAGTTTAAACCTGGATATGCCTCTTCCGGCACTAGACCATATTCAGCAATCACATTAGGTAGATCGTGCGCATTGCCACCTTGACCTAAATTGCTATTACCGTGCATACGAACGAATTTTTTAATCTTATTAAGATAGGTATTACGAACGATCCACATTTCAGATAAATCATGAGCACCCTTACCGTTTTTTAGAACATCGCTTTCGATCATAGCCATAGTTCCGTAACTCCAGCAAGTGCCTGCACGACCTTGATTTTTCGCCCCTGTTATCTCATTTGATTTAACATTTGTAAACTCATAAGCTGCTTTGGGTTTATCAGCAGTTTTATCTCCTTTTTTTTGACCATAAGACATCACTGAAAGCAATGCAAAAGCCACAATAATAAAAGTTTTTTTCATTTCTATTTTTTTTGTCGGTTAAAATTATCTATTTTTACAAATGCAAATGTAAAGAATATTTATCACAAAAGAAAAGAAATGTTAGTTTTTTACTAAGAAGCTGTTTTAATTTATTAATTTCGTTCTTTTCGGCTCTTTTTGCCTCAACTTTCGCTCTATAAACCCTTATTTAGCTTGCTAACATCGGATTTACAGAACAAAAACTAGGACAAAAATAGCTCTGAAATAACTTCGATAACAAATTAAAAGGCTTCTAAAAGAATCATAGTACAAACAATAATAACCCTATATTTTCGTATTAAAAACATAATTCAAAAACAAAATAATTAAAATCATGAGAGTTATAATCCAACCTGACTATCAAAACATCTCGAAATGGACAGCAGCTTACATTGTAAATGCTATCACCAAATTTGCTCCAACTGAGCAGAAACCATTTATCCTTGGTCTTCCAACTGGCTCAACACCAATCGGAACCTACAAAGAGCTTATCAAAGCCTATAAAGATGGTAAAGTTTCGTTCAAAAATGTGGTTACATTCAACATGGACGAATATGTTGGTATTCCACAATCACACGAACAAAGCTACTACACATTTATGTGGACAAACTTCTTTAGTCATATCGACATCAAGAAAGAAAATGTGAACATACTAAACGGCAACGCTCCTTGTTTAATTGAAGAGTGCGAACGTTATGAGCAAAAAATCAAATCAGTGGGAGGCATTGATCTTTTCATGGGTGGTATTGGACCCGACGGTCATATAGCATTCAACGAACCGGGTTCATCGCTTTCATCGCGCACTCGCATAAAAACACTTACCATGGACACCATAGTTGCAAACTCACGTTTCTTCAATGGCGATCTTAATCAAGTGCCAAAAACATCTCTTACAGTAGGTGTCGGCACAATTCTTGATTCAAAAGAGGTGATAATAATAGTAAACGGACATGGCAAAGCTAGAGCCTTGCACCATGCTGTTGAGGGTAGCATAAGCCAAATGTGGACTATCTCTGCTCTACAAATGCACAAAAAAGGCATTATAGTTTGCGACGAGGCAGCATGTGATGAAATTAAGGTAGGAACCTACAACTACTTCAAAGATATTGAGCGTAATAACATCTAAAAGGTAAATATGTGTTTTTAAAACAATACAGATTTCAACATTCATTGATGATACAGCGCATACTCAGTTATGTGTCTGTATCATTAATTGTATTAAACCTAATCATATCTCTGCTTTTTATTGTGGCAACAATCTACAAAATAGGCTTTGATATGTCTGCTATGCACCAAAGTATGATCAATATGATCGACAGAAGTGCCACCATAACATTCACTATATTAATGACATTGGAGCTAATAGCAAACAAACACTCCTTAAAAACCAGAGGGTTAGTGGTTGAATTAATAATATACGCCCTACTACTTATCGCACTGCTTCCAATAATTGGCACCTACACAAACAAAACATTACTCTTACTATCAGACTTAGGCTCCAAATCGAGCTTTTATATTCCAATCCTACTTGTGATCTCAGTACACAATATATTGAGATGGTTAGCATCGACAATGAACAAAAAGTCGAACCCCACAGTGCTCATGGCAATAAGTTTCTTTGTGATAATCATCATAGGAACAGCCATGCTTATGATGCCAAACGCCACCTACAACGGAATTTCAACCGTGGATGCACTTTTTGTATCAACTAGT
>JAVVZN010000319.1:0-2430 GCA_036650555.1 Rikenellaceae bacterium | reverse complement strand
TGTAGCTGTTCCATCCTAGAAACACCATTAATTTGTAGCTATCCATAACCATCTGAGGTGCTTCAATCGGCAATATATCAACAGTGCCGTAGGGTGTTGATGTAAACCAACCCTCTGGACCACATGAGTTCACCTCATTGTCGGGATAAAAAATATTTAACATATCGAAACTACGCGCTGCATCATTGAATTTCCAGCTATCACCGGCCTGCGACCAAATGCTGCCTCTGCCAAAAGATTTCCACGCATCATTACGTCCTTGTAGCACTGCTATGTTGCTTTTTAGCTCCCCTCTACGTGAGTGCGTTTCAATATAATCTAAAACACGATGCTGAGCATCGACATGACATTTTCCAGATTCAGTGTAACGATCGTTTGCATATTCATCTGTCCATAACGCCTCTTCGGTGTTCATATGCGATGAGCCGTGCATGTATGCCACTGTGAGCGACATATATAGACGCATGGCATGTTTCGGATCGGTGAATGGGAATGAACCCCACTGCATAGCATGCAAAGATCCGAAATTTGTTTTGCCGTAGGCACGCGATGCACCTCTTAATGATGATAATATTATCTCTTCTGGTCCGTACATCTGCTCTGCACCCAACCAATCATAGCCTGCTGCATAGAAATAACGGAACATGGTTGATGGTCCTGTGTGACGAGTGCTCTCACCTTTAGAGTATTTTAGATTCTCCACAAATTTTGCAGCGCCATCTGCCATATCTTTCACTCCATAAGGATCATAATGGATGAATGTGCCATGATCGGTGTATATTGGACGATGTTTGGCGAAGATACCGCCATAAGGACGATTGCGAGCAGCCATATCGGAGAACACACCATTGTATAAGAAATGACCCCAATAATAGTAGCCACCATCGTTTTCATGCGCCTGTTTTCCTCTAAACATAGATGAGCGGAGCTGATCAAGGGTTGGATTTATTTTTCTACTAGCTAAAGTACGCCCCTCAACCTGCCATGCGTATGGCATCTGCATGTCGTTTAAAAGTGAGGTGTAATACTGAACAACATCTGGATCGGTCACACGCACACCACTCCACTGATACGAAGGACGGAATTGATACCAGTTTCCAATTCTCTCAGATATGTACCATTTGAAAAAATAGTTGTAGTCATCATACACTTTATCTATATGGATCTCATCTCCAGAAGAGAGATATACGTTGTCGGCTTTTCTAGTTATTATATTTGGAATAGTAATTTTGTTATCACCTATTTGTGCCACGGCATTAACTCCACAACCCACCGCCTCAAACTCAACGACATGAAGACCTGTCTTGCTAAACACAACCTCATCGTTCAAAGGTTTCAACATTTTTGTATCGGCATCAATTTTCAGTTTCATATTCGGCTTATTTGTTTCAACAAGCACCCCGAACCTAGAACCACAGCTTACATAGCGAGGCACAGAAACAATCTCTATCTCTCGACAACTCTCCTCTATCAACTCAATACGACGTATAAGGTAGGGATACGCCTCTCTGTTAGATTCTTTAAGTAGTGTGAGTGAGAACCTACCATCATCTTTTATGTTGGAAGGAAGAGTGATATAGAAATCTGCGATATTAGATGCACGATCGAATATGTTACCCTCGAAAACACTCTTACCATTATAATCCAATCGCCATCGAGGCATGCAACGAGTTGAGAGGTTTGTGCCAACCCAGTAGTTGTAGTTATTTTCACGTTCGGCATGCTTTACTAGCGGCACATTCCATGCTTTCTTTCCAGCGATATGGAGAGTAGGCGACTCCACAAACACGGAACCACTAAAATTAGTTCCTCCAATACGCAGTAGCATACAGGCCACATTTTGAGGCATGATAAAATCATGCTTGAAAATCTCAAAATCACCACTTCCCTCTTTTATAGGCATATACACCACACTATCGGCAGTGTCGTATATATCATCTTTGTATCGACCATCTTTTTTGTAGAACAACTCTATCTCTACTCCGAAATCGCCATCTTTCTCAACTTTCAACCCACAACGTTTCACATTGATCGAAACAGATGCCTTACACGAAGAAACATTTGACTGGCTGATACGGAAATAGGCATGACGTTCATAGTTGTTGTTTTCGCCTTTGAAATATAACGAATATTTATCATGGGCAACATTAATGGAATCAAGATTATCATCAATAAGAAATTCACTACGACGAAACATCTCCTCCCCACGACTGCTAAAAGGTTCTGGCATCTGCACTCCGCCAACCACTCTTATTTTTTTCCGAGTGGGATAATTAGGGTGGTCAAAAGCAACGTCAAACCCAATGCTCTTATCGGGATTTAGAGTATATGTTTTAGAAGTGGCATCGGGAGCCATCAATATTTTATGTGTTGTGGTGTATGTCTGGGCATTCACACTTATCACACTAAATAATAGTAAGTAGAACAGTA